>NZ_CEXZHP010000012.1:0-17718 GCF_982775275.1 Nitrosophilus sp. | reverse complement strand
GCCATTTTTACACTATCTTTTGGAAGATTTTTTACTCCATAAGGAGTTTTGGTGTAATAGCCGTTATCCATAAAAATATACAGCTCATCACACTCTTTTTTCAGACTTAAAGGATATTTTTTTACCACATTCACATTTTGAATCGAACTACCATTTTTACACAACACTTTTTTTATCCTGTTTGGGTCATATTTTATAATTTTAGCTCCTAAGTGTTCTTCGCTAATGTGAAGATGACCGTATAAAAGCTTATATCCCTGATTACTCTTTTCTATCCAGATATCGTGAGCAAAAAGAACTACAGCAAAAAAAATAGATAACAGAGCCCACCTCATCTCAAACTCCTTTTTATGAATGACTATTCATATTTTAAATAAAAAAGGTTATTAAAAAATTAAAAAATTAGCTTCTTATTTAATTTAGGGACTAAAATTGTCAAGAATTTGTAAAAAAAGTTTTTATCATTTCTTGACAAACTTTTGTCACAATGAAAGCATGAAAAAAAAGGAGGGCAAAATGAAAAAGATTGTCTTATGTGCAACATTAACAGCAGCAATATTTGCCGCACCTATAGATGACTTTTTAAAAAAACTGGAAATCGAAGCAAAAAAAGAAAATCCCAACTTTAAAGGTTTTAGCGCAGAAAGAGGGGAAAAAATCTTTACTTCTTACCATATTGGCAAAAAAGGTAAAAAAATAGCCTGTATAAGCTGCCATACGAAAAACTTAAAAAGTTACGGAGAAAATATCTTTACCGGTAAAGAGATTGCACCACTATCTCCTAAAGCGAATCCAAAAAGATTACAGGATATAAAAAAAGTTAAAAAATGGCTTAGAAGAAACTTTAAAGATGTCTATAAAAGAGAAGGAACTGCACAGGAAAAAGGAGATGTGCTTGTTTATATTTTAAATAATTAACAAGGAGGAGAAAATGAAAAAATTGATTTTGCTTATAATAGCTGGGATTTTAGCGGTGAGTTTCGTTATGGCTGAGGATGAGGATAAATATGAAAAAGAGTATAAAGAAAAAACCTTTTTTGAGAAACTCTTTAAAAAATTTAAAGAGGAAGAAGATAAGCCAACTACAACAAGAACTCTTGTTCAGATAGAGCCTCTCTATAAACAAGAGTGCGGAGCTTGTCATATGCCATATCAGCCAGAATTTTTACCAAAACGCTCTTGGAAAAAGATGATGGCTACTTTGGAAGATCATTTTGGAGTTGACGCTACATTAGAAAAAGAGGATGAAGAGAAGATATTAAAATATCTTTTGGCAAATGCAGCTGACAGCAAGAAGGTATATGGAGAGTTTAACGAATTTTTAGAAAGCATACCTAAAAATAAAACTCCTCTTAGAATTAGTGAGATACCATACTTTAAAAAAGAGCATAGAAAAATTCCTAAAAAATATATATCACAAAAGGAGGTCAAAACGATTGCAAACTGTAATGCTTGCCATAAAAAAGCCCAAAGCGGTGATTATAGCGAAAGATATATAGATATTCCAAATTACGGAAGATGGGAGGATTAAAATGAGAGAACAAACCTATATCTGGACTCTCCCTACGCGAATTTTTCACTGGCTATTGGTTTTGTATATTTTGATAATGTTCATAACCGCGGATGAAGACTCACTACTAAATATTCACGCAGCATTTGGATATGGGGTAGGTATTTTGATACTTTTTAGAATAGTCTGGGGATTTATGGGTCCTAAATACTCAAGATTTTTTGAGTGGCCTTTAAGTTTTAAGGAAGCTTTCGAATTTATATTCAGCCTTTTTTATCCTAAAAAAGATTATCCTGGTCACAACCCAGCCGCATCTTTCGTAATGCTCGGTATTATCATAGTTACTCTTTTGACAGTCTTGAGCGGAGTTTTAACTTACGGTATTCAAGAAGGCAGAGGAGTTTTGTCTTTTCTGAACTCAAGCTTTTTTAAAGAAATGGAGATTTTTGAAGAGATTCATGAGTTTTTCTCCACATTTTTGCTTGTTTTGATATTTATTCATATTATGGGCGTAGTAGTAGACACACTTCTTCATAAAGAGATTGGAACATTAAAATCAATGATATCCGGTTACAAAAATCTAAAAGCCCAAAATGTAAAATTAAACGCTCTTCAAAAGATAGTCGCAGCAATATTTCTATCAGCCGCAATCATAACTCCTGCTATATCATTAATATATGAGACTCCTTTAAACAAATCTATTCACCAACCTATAGAGTATGAAGAGAAACTATCATCTTTTGTGGAAGAGTGCGGCTCTTGCCACACTCTATATCCACCTTTTTTGCTTCCAAAAGATTCTTGGAAAAAGTTAATGGCTAATCTTGAAAACCATTTTGGAGATGACGCCTCTTTAGAAGATGAAACAAAAAAAGAGATTGAAGAGTTTTTGATTAAAAATAGTGCAGAAACTTCGACAAAAGAAGCAGCAGTGTATATTTTAAAAAGCATAAAAGATGCTGGTATAATAGCAATTACAAAAACACCATATTGGGAAAAAAGGCATAGGAAACTTGATAAAAAAATTTTTAAATCAAAAAATGTTAAATCAAAAGCAAACTGCAAAGCATGCCATAAAAATATAGAAAAAGGTTTGATAGAAGATCATGAGATAAAAGTTCCAAAGGTATAAAGATGAGATGGATAGTGATATTTTTGCTAATTTTTAGTATCTCTTTTGCTGATGAGGATGATAATGAAGATAGACTTCACATACCTAAAGATTTAAGTTTTTTACATTTATATAAAGAACAAAAAAAAGAGCTTAGAAAAGTTTTGAAAGAGCATAGAAAAAAATTAAAAATAGTTCATGAAAAAGAGGAGAAATTAGAGGAGAGATTAAAAAAAATGTTTTTAAAAAAAGATTTTGACAAAAATAGATTTTTAGAACAAAATTTAGAGTTAAAAAAAGAGATAGCAAAAATTGAAGCAGATTTTTTTGAAAAAATCCACTCTATATTAGATAAAAAACAGAGAGAAAAGTTTATAGACTATATTGAGGAGTGGGAGATTGAATAGAGTATTGCTTATAGAAGATGATAAAGAGATGCAAAAACTTATAGCAAATTATTTAGCAAATTACGGATTTAAAGTAATAGCCTATAACAATCCAAAAGATGCACTTAAAATATTAGAGAGTGAAAATTTTGATATAGTAGTTTTGGATTTGATGTTGCCGCAAATGGATGGATTTGATGTTTGTAAAGAGATAAAAAGCAAAAAAGATATCCCCATAATAATTTCAAGTGCAAGAGGAGATATTGGAAACAAGATAATGGGCTTTGAGCTTGGAGCTGATGATTATTTGGCAAAACCTTACGAACCTAGAGAACTTGTTTTAAGAATAGAGGCTGTTCTAAGAAGAGTAAAAAAAGACAAAATATTAAAAATCGGCGATTTCTTTATTGATGAAAAAAACAGAGTCGTAAAACTTGAGGATTACGAAATAGATTTCACAAAAATAGAATTTGAAATATTTTTATATCTGATAAAAAACAGAGGTAAAGTGGTATCAAGAGAACAGATCATCAACGCCACGTCTTTGCTATATGATACTAAAAGCAGAACTGTTGATATGCACATTAGTAATATTCGCTATAAAATCGGAGATGACCCCAAAAATCCAAAATATATAAAATCTGTATGGGGAATAGGATATAAGTTTATATGAGTATCAAAAAAAAGATTACAGCGTTATTTTTAATAAGTCTTGTTTTAATGCTAATTCTAACTTTTTGGATAGAAAAGCTAAATGAAACAAAAAACCAAAAAATTATAATTTCAAGATATATGACAGCAGCTAAAGAATTGATTCCAGCAATTGTGAATAATGACAAGAGAGAGCTTTTTAAAAAACTAAAAGAGCTAGATCTTAGTCTTATAGATAGTGATTTTAAAACTCAAATCTTTCAAAAGCCCTTCACTTTCGGAAAGATAACTGTCTCAAAAAAAGATGAAAAATATTATCTAACCATATCATATCTGGATGAAAAGTTAAGCTTTTACGATAAATCCCAAGAAATATTCCAAGAAGAGAAGCTGATAACTTATATTTTGTTATTTTTTGATATATTGATACTTTTTGCTATCTACTTCATTATTTTAAAGATAGTATCTCCTATAAAAGAGTTATCTGTAACAATGGACAGATTCTCAAAAGGTGATTATAATATAAGAATGGATATCAAAGGCGATGAAGAGATAAAAGTTGCTGCAACAAGTTTTAACAATATGGCAAAAACCTTACAAAAAAGTATCGAAGATAGGGAGAATCTGCTCAAATATATAGGACATGAATTAAAAACTCCTCTCGCAAAAGCAAAGTTTGCTCTTGAGATGAAAGACTACTCTTTGCTTGAAAAAAATATCAAAGATATAGATAAATTTGTCAGCGAAATTTTAAACATGCATCTACTAACAACACAAAATCTCAAAAAATCGAGATTTAAAGCCCAAACTCTTATAACCGAAGCACTTGGAAAACTCTATATATCCGAAGAAGAAAACGTGGAAATAGAATTGGAAGATTTTTTCATAGAAGCTGATATACATTATATGAGTATAGCTCTAAAAAATCTTATAGACAACGCTTTAAAATATACACAAAAAACACCTATTAAAATTGTTGCAAAAGATAATAAAATAGAGGTTATAAGCTATGGAGAAAGGCTAAAAAAAGATTTTAGCTTTTATCTAGAACCATTCAAAAAAGAGGCTTCAAGCGGATATGGACTAGGTCTTAGTATAGTTAATATAATAGTGAAAAAACATGGTTTCTCTCTTTTTTACAGATATTTAGCTGGGAAAAATATTTTCGGGATAAATTTTAATGGATAGATGTATCTATTGCGAATGCAAAAGAGTTTATAAACTTTCCAATAACCATATTAAATGCTCATGTTGTAAAAGAAAATTCAGTTTAAAAAAAATCGAAAGGGATTTTAAACTTATAGAGTTTTTTTGCAAAGACTTCAATTCTCTTGAAACTTCAAAAGTAACGGGTTTGAGTTATGTAACGGTCAAAAACAGATTTTTACTATTTAGAAAACTCATATCGCTCTATTTAGAAAGAGAGTATGAAAACAAAAAAGAGGTTATAGAGTTCGATGAATACCTATATCTGGAGAAAAATAAAAGAAAAGAGAAAAAAAATATTTTTGATGCATATAACTTTTTAACTTTTGATTACGACGGAAAAATTTACAATCTAATGATGCCAGATCTTTCTCGATATAAAGCATCTTATCTTGAAGATGGCTTAGAAGAAATATATTATAAAGAGTTTGAAAAATTTTTAAAACTAAATCGCATAGCAAAACTGAAATCTTCCAAAAATCTTATAACAGAATTTTGGAACTTTTTTGAAAATTTTATAAATAAATACAAAGGCGTATCAAGAGAAAATTTTTTTTACTACCTAAAAGAGGCAGAGTTTAAGTTCAATTTTTCAAAAAAAGAACAAAAAGAGATTTTAAAAAAAATATATATAGACTCTTTCAAAAAAACTTAAACCTCTTTTTCGACACAATACCAAAGCTGCCCTAAAGAGATTGCACCGTCATTTATAGGAGTTTGTATAGGGAAAAAGTAGAGAATCCGCTCTTTTTTTAGTTTTTTGATAGTTTCTTCAAGTAAAGTTTTATTTTGAAATACTCCGCCACTAAATATAACCGGAAGTTTTTCTTTTTTAGCTATATAAAAAATAATTTCGGAAAGGGTATTGATAAATTTTGTAGCAATTTTTTCTTTTTTATCATTGATTAGCGTTTCAAAATCTATTTCTATTTCGCCATTTTCAACTATAAAATCGTATCTCTCTTCACCTCCGCTATAAGCTTTTTCAACCAAAAGCCCACTGTAACCTTCGTAATCTTGATACTCGCAAAGTCCAGCTAAAAAAGCTACTGCATCAAAAAGCCTTCCAACCGAGCTTGTATAAAAACTGTTTATATCTTTTTCATATACTAAATTAAAAAGTTTATCTTCAACTTCAAATCCATAAAATCTTTTTAAACTCCATGCAATTAACCTAATATTTTTAATAGCCTTTTCACCTCCAGCAATTTTTAAATACTTAAAGTGATATTTTCTCTCATCTCCTACAAAAACCTCTCCACCCCAAATATTTCCATCATCTCCATAACCTGTTCCATCCCAGCTAAAACCGATAAATTTTTCATTTTTTAAATGGTGATCGATTAATGCCATCTCAGCTTTTACCGCATAAATATGAGCTAAATGATGCTGAACTTCAATCACTTTTTTATTTAAACTTTTTGCAAACTTTGTAGTCTCGTAATGTGGATGTTTGTCACAAGCTATGATATCAGGTTCAAAGTTATAGATCCTTTTAAAAACATCAATCGTTTTTTTAAAATACTCAAAACTCTCAACATTTTTAATATCCCCGATATGCGGCGATAATATAATAGAATTTTTAAATCCTAAAGAGATCGTATTTTTCTGTCTTGCACCAACCGCTAAGAATCTTGGCAAATTTTTATCTATAAAAAAGCTTTTTGGAGCAAAGCCTCTTGAGAGTCTATAAAAAAGAGATTTGTCTCCTATAGATGCCACAACACTATCGTCACAACCGTTTATTATCTCCCTATCATACCAAAGAGTCTCATCATAAACATCTTTTAATCTTCTTAAATTATCTTCATCTTTTACAATCGGCTCTTCAGAGATATTTGCACTTGTTACAACCAAAGGAAAATCTATATAATCAAAGAGTAGATGATAAATAGGATTGTAAGGTAAAAAAACTCCAAGTCTATCGATATTCGGTGCCGCCTCACTAAAACACTCAAACCTTTTTTTAACTACAACTATGGGTCTTTCTTTTGATAAAATCAGCTCTTTATCTTTTTTACTCAAATCGCAATATCTTTCAATCTCTTCTAAACTACCAAACATAACGGCAAAGGGCTTTTTGGCTCTTTTTTTTCTAAGTCTTAACTTTCTTACCACATCATCCTTATCGGCTCTACAAACTAAATGATAGCCGCCAACCCCCTTAATAGCTAAAATTTTTTTATCAATTAAAAGCTTTGCAGCCTTTTTTATCGCATCTAACTGTTCAAACTCTTTTAGTCTTACTTTAGGTCCGCACTCAAAACAGCTTATCGGCTGTGCATGGTAGCGTCTGTTTGCAGGGTCATTATATTCACTTTCACATGCTTTGCACATAGGAAAGTTGGACATAGAAGTATTTTTTCTATCGTAAGGGAGACTTTTTATGATGGTAAATCTTGGTCCGCAGTTTGTGCAGTTTATAAGCGGATAGTTAAACCTTCTGTTTGTAGGATCTCTTATTTCGGCTAAACAATCATCACATACCGTAATATCGGGAGATAAAAAAGCTTCTTTGAAACTTTCCTTACTTTTTAAAATCTTAAAATTTTCATACTCTTTTAAAGATAACTCATTTACATCAATTTTTATTATTTGAGAGAGTGGTGGAGCCTCTTTTTTCAACCTATTTAAAAACTCCTCTACTCTCTCACCCTCTACCTCTATCTCCACTCCATCGGCTCTATTTTTAACAAATCCTTTTAGATTTAACTCTTTTGCCAAATTATAAACAAAAGGTCTAAAACCAACTCCTTGAACTATGCCTTTTACGAAAATTTTCAATCTTTTCAAATTTTTTCAACCTCTATATTCCGTAAAAAAGATTGAATTCATCTACACTAAACTCTCTATTTGTTCTCGTCTTTGGGATATTTCTAGCAAATCTACTAAAAAGAGCCGAATTTGTTATATATTTTCCGCAGATTGCAAACTCTTTTGCTTTTAGTTTTTTACCAAGTTCATTAAGAGTATTTGATAAAAAATCTCCTAAAGATTCAAAAATAGAGTAACAAAGAAGTATTTTATCGGTTTCGCCGAGTCTATAACTCATTATAGATGCATAAAAAGCTTCATAACTAAATCTATCATCGATTATACGGCAATCCACACTTAACCCGCCTTTGCCTCCAAAATTCATAGACAATATATTTAACTCTTTAAATCCTCCGTCTATACCTATTAAAAAGGCTGCTCTTTCAAAAAAACCGCTAATTTTCTCCAAATCATCCAAAGAACCGAATCTTTTTATATAGTTATCTACCAGCTTATCTGAACCTTCCCTAAAATTTCTTATACGCTCAATTAAATTTTTTGGTTCTTCGCCAAAATCAAAAATCCTCTTTATCTCTTTTTTATTGTAATATAAAAAGATTTTTTCATCACCAAAATATACCCCAACACTTTTTTCATCTATATCATTCTCTCTTAGAACAGATAAAAATGCCGATTTTGCAACATCTGCTTTTTTAATATTTGGATGTTCAATCTCCTCATCTTTGAAAACATAAACCTCTTGTGCACTAATCTTTTCAAATCTCTCAATCTTATCCAAAACACCTTCGTTTAACACATAATCTTTATATATCGCTACTTTATTACTATTTAAAGGTTTTGGGATTAAAACTCTCTCTCCATTAGATAAGAGTTTGTATCCTTTATTCATAAAAAGTTTTATATCTTTTAAAACATTTATTTCAAGCAAAAAATCCATTTTAAGTTCATACTCTTTTTCTCCTTCTTCATAAAAAACATATCCAAGGTCTGTTAGTTCCTTAGCTAAAAGAAGGGTAAAACCGTCATCAAAAGCTTTCAATTCAACAATTGATGAAACTCTTTTTTTTAGCTCCTCATTAGTTGTTGTTGCGTATATTATCGGTCTTTCTACAGAAAAAAGTGCGTTTATTTCTTGTTTTAGAAGTAAAAAATCATGTTTTGCTTTATCAAGATTTGTTATTAATATTTTACTATTTTCCCTTGGTTCTTTATAAAAAGTTTTAAATCCGTTAAGTGTTTTAATAGCGACTCTTTCACCTTTTTTGATAGCAGAGGCTGTAAGTTCAAAAGCCTTTTTAAAATCCTCTTTTTCATTTGCCCAAAACTCTTTTGTTCCTTTTTTATTTACAACTCTTATAGGTATATTACAATCAAGGCAACTAATAAGAGGATAATCTTCTCTAAAAGGATCTTTTTTTAACTCTTCCCCACAAGAAGGACAAGGCTGAAAAATTGCCAAAAAACTGTTTTCTCTTTTGAATGGATATTTATCAAAAAATGCATATTGATTTGAGCAACTATTGCAACTTGTAAATGGATAATAATATCTTTTTGAATCTTCATCCAACATCTCTTTTGAACATCTGTTGCAAACACCAATACTTAAAGGCAATCTAACTCTTTCATTCTCATTCTCAATCTCACCTTTTTCAGACTCTATTCCCTCTAAAAAGAGTGAGTTATAAAGATAATAATCTAAATTTTTTGTAAAATTTATAAAATTTTTATCATTCTCATCTGCTTGAACTATGATAAACTCTTTAGTATGATTTATCTTGATATCAATATCAGATAGCTTTGCAATAGATTTTATTCTATCTTTTAAATATGTAGAAGATGAAATAAATTTAAATTT
Source organism: Nitrosophilus sp. (assembly GCF_982775275.1). Classification (NCBI taxonomy): domain Bacteria; kingdom Pseudomonadati; phylum Campylobacterota; class Epsilonproteobacteria; order Nautiliales; family Nitratiruptoraceae; genus Nitrosophilus; species Nitrosophilus sp. Next base: position 8,224 of record NZ_CEXZHP010000012.1, on the reverse strand, counting down.
GATTAACATTTAATCCTTTCATTGTAGGGTTGTTATACTCTTTTATTAACTGCTCTAAAGTTACATCTGCTTTTTTTTCAAATAAGATATTCTCTTTTTTAAGTTCGTTTAAAACCTCATTAATCAGGTCGAAAAATGAGTTTTTTAGAGTCTTGGTCAAATCAATATCAACACTTTCAATATCTTCAGGTACAATACCCACAACATTAACCTTAGCCATTTTGTCCAGAAAGGAACAAATCTCTAACATCTCAACAACTTCCACTTCATGAGCAGTTTGCCGATAACTTCCAAGACCCATTAATACATCGCTAGGTAGATTATATATTGAACCAGGAGTGTCTTTTATGGAAACTGTATCAATAATTATCACTTTATCGTATTCTTGATAATATCGCATCAACTTAAAACCAAGCGTCCCTCCATCGATTACTTCTACATTATTTTCAAATTTATAGTTTTTTTCCAAATATTTAGCAGCATATACTCCAACGCCCTCATCTTTAAATAAAATATTCCCTACTCCGATTATAACCGTTTTCACATCTCTCCTTTATTTTCAAAAGCCCCATATTTTTATTAGGAGTGCATAAATATGGGGCTTTTAAAAATAATTTTGGGCGCTATAAATAAAGCGCCCAAAATTTATCTATTTTTTTTAAATTTATATCCCCCAAATACGATAGAGATATCTCCCTCTTGCCAAAAAATCGTTCTCCAAACAACATAGTAGATATGAAACATTATCCAAACAATTATAAAATACATCGTCATATGGTGGCTAATCCTTACATCCATCAAAGTTCCACCGGTTACCGCAATAGTCCAATCAGTAGCTATATGAAGTAACCATGGCCACCAACTACCAATGGAACTATATCCTGACTCAAGACCGTGCACATACAGCTGAAGCCCTGTTAAAAGCATCCAAACAAGAAGAATGTGAAAGATAGTAAAATATACTACATGGAAACTATCTTCATGAGAGCTATCAAACCTTTTAATTCTATTAAAAGTTAAAAGATTTATAACAACATCAAAAAACTCTTTTAGATTTTTACCGGTAGGGATTAACTTTTTATACGGCTTTTCAAATCTACTAAAAAAATATAAATATACAATTACTATAGAACTTACATCAAAAATAATAGCAACCATAAAATGTAACCATCTATTCCAAGCCATTACATACTTATCCACCGCGGGATCTGATATTAATGTTTGATAATAGGGATGTCCTATATAAAACCCAGTTACTATAGCTGCTATCATACATAAAACTATAACCCAATGATTAACTCTCATAAAAAGAGTCATTCTTTTGACTTTTTGATATTCGCTCTTTTTCATAACTACCCCCTTAAATCGAGCAAGAGGTATTTACCTTAAATTCGGCTAACTCTCTTCCTTTAGTATCTACTATGTGAACCGCGCAAGCTATACAAGGATCAAAACTGTGGATTGTTCTTAATATCTCAAGAGGCTGATCAGGATTTGCAACTTTTGTTCCTATTAAACTGGCTTCATACGCACCCATTCTTCCTTTATAGTCTCTTGGCGCAGCATTCCAGGTAGAAGGAACTACGGCTTGATAATTTTCAACTTTTCCGTCCCTAATTTTCACCCAATGTCCCAAGGCGCCTCTTGGAGCCTCAGCCAATCCATAACCTTCCGCATTTTTACTTACCAAATCAAAATCGAATTCCGTCCAAGTGGAAAGATCACCCGCAGCAACATTTGCCGCCAACTCATCGACCCATTCAACCATAATGTCGGCCATAAGCTCAGTCTCGATAGCTCTTGCAGCAGTTCTTCCAACAGTTGAGAAAAGAACTTCTACAGGTAATTTTGCGTTTTTCAAAAATTTAGTAACATACTCGCTAATTCTTTGATCTTTTTTAGCAACTCCGACTACCATTCTCGCAAGCGGACCAACTTCTACTCTACTATCATCGTATATTGGAGATTTTATCCAGCTATATTTTCCTTTGGTGTTAAGGTAAGCAATGCCTCCTTCCTTTTTACCAAAACCCGTATACTCAGGTTCTGTTTTTCCTTCAAAAGGATGCAGAGCTTCTTCACCTTTATACCAAGCATGCGTTACGTCTTCTTTGACTTTTTCTTGATCAAAATCTATAACTTTGTTTAAATCTCCATTTAAAACAACCCCGCTTGGAAATAGTAGCTTAGAGTTGTAAAAACCTGTATCGTCTAATCTAAAATCACCATAAACAAGATAGCTTTTAAGTCCTCCGCCGGTTCCATCAAGCGCTTCATCAGCATACATAGTTCCAGCCATATAAATATCTGGCAAATATGCTTGTTTTATAAATCTTCTAAAGTTCATCAAAAGATCTTTAAAAAGCGCTATACGCGCCGGATTTTTTATATCTTGAACACAAGTAACGCCACCTACGACTATACTTTGCGGATGGGGGTTCTTACCGCCAAAAATTGCCATCATCTTTGCGGCATCTCTTTGAAGATCTAAAGCTTGAAGATAGTGAGTTACCGCTAAAAGATTTTGTTCAGGCGTCAGTTTATAATGTGGATTTCCCCAGTATGCTTTTGCAAAAGGCCCAAGACGTCCTTGCTTTACAAATTTTTTAAGACGTTCTTGAATCTCGCTAAATTTTGACTCGTCAGCTACCCAAGGCTTAGTTCCCGCAACTTTAGCCCATTTAAAAGCTTCATCTACAGTTTTTTTAGGGTCGGCTTCCAAAGCTTTCGTTATATCGACCCAGTCAAGCGCATGAAGATGATAAAAATGCACCACGTGATCATGCACGTATAGCGCACCTTGAATTAGATTTCTAACAATTCTTGCATTTTTAGGAATAGTGACTCCAAAAGCATGTTCAACCGCTTCTATACTTCTTTGATAGTGCGTTCCGGTACAAACACCGCATATCCTCATAGCCAAAAGACCACAATCTCTTGGATCTCTTCCTTTTAAAATCTCCTCAATTCCTCTAAACATTGTTGAAGAACTGTATGCATCTACAATCGTATTATTATCATCTATAATAGCTTCTATTCTTAGATGTCCTTCGATTCTTGTTATTGGATCTACAACAATATGCTTTTTCATTATTTATCTCCTTCGTCTTTTTTACCGACAACGGCACTTATAGCGGCGTGCACACCTATACCCACAGCTGCAGCCGTCAACAATCCCAAACCAAACTCATCTACGCTCTTTTCGACTCCACCAGTTGGTGCTTTGATATTTGCATCAGCCATTGGTCTTTCATATGCATATTTATCCCAAAAATCCGGTTCGCTACATCCGATACATCCATGTCCAGCACCAATAGGCCAGTTAACAGCTTCATTATATCTTATAATTGAACAGTTATTGAAAGTCATAGGACCTTTACAGCCTACTTTATATAAACAGAAATTGTTTTTAGCTCCTTCGTCTCCCCACTCTTCTACAAACTCTCCAGCATCAAAGTGGGCTCTTCTTTCACAGTTGTCATGGATTCTGTAACCAAATGCAAATTTAGGTCTAAGTAAAGAGTCTAATTCAGGAATCTGACCGGTAAGTACATAATGTAAAATTACACCTACCATATTTGCAGGATTTGCCGGACATGCCGGAATATTTATTATCGGCTTTCCTTTTACTATATCCATAACTCCTACCGCTCCTGTAGGATTAGGGGCTGCGGCAGGTACTCCTCCAAAAGTTGCGCAAGTTCCAACCGCAACAATGGCTGCAGCATCTTTTGCTACTCTATGCAAATGCTCTTCAAACGTTTCACCGCTTGCACCTATTGTTCCATAAACTCCTCCGTTGGCTAAAGGAATAGCGCCCTCAACAAAAAGAAGATATTTTCCTTTGAAATGGTGCATAGCATCTTCAAGTTGCTCTTCGGCTTGATGTCCCGCTGCAGCCATTAAAGTTTCATGGAATTCTAAAGAGATAATATCAAGTATTATTTCATCGATCTTAGGACCATCACTTCTAAGAAGTGCTTCAGAATTTCCGGCGCAATCTTGAAGTTCTATCCATATAACAGGAACTCTATTCATAACTTCGGCAGCTTCTGCAACCAAAGGGGTAAAAGAAGCCGGAAGCATTAAAGTTGCGGTCATAGCGCTAGCCCACTTTAAAAAATCTCTTCTATCTATCCCTTCATCTTCTAAAACCTCTTTTATGCTTACTTTGCTCACAGGTTTTAACTTTTTAAGCTCTTTAAGTCTCTCTTGACACCTTTTATACAATGAATCGTAATACTCTTTACCTTTGTTGGTATTAACCTTAGCGCTTTTGGCGCTAAACAGTCCTCTTAAATGTTCTCTATTCACTTCCACTCCTTTATAAATGAGTAATCATTCATAATATTAGATAATTTTTTCTTTTATAAAAATAAAAATTTTTATGATTTTTTAATTTCTTATATAGTTTTGGAACTAATGAGTAGTACAAACTGAACAGATATCAAAACTTCTAAATATAAGTTCGGCTAATTTCGTATCTTTTAACCCAATCATTGCTTTTTGTGCAATAGCCAGCTTTTGAGGAGACCCGTTTGATAGATTCCACTGGGTAGGAGTAATGATTTGATACTCTTTTATTCTATCCTTTTTAACCCAAATTTTATGTATTAAAGAACCTCTTGCGGCTTCTACCGCCGATTCACCATATCCTTCCTTTATATCGGTTTTTATATAATTGTAAGATTTTTGAGAAAGATCGATACTGTTTAAATGCTCCTCAATTATTTTAAATAAAAATAGAGTTTCAAAAATTCTTGCAAATATTCTGGTAGAAAGAGCGTCTTTATATACTTTAAATAGTTGTTTTATAATATTTGACTTCAATAACATCATCCTTGCAAGCGAACCGGTTTCATAGTAGTTGTCTTTATAAGTTACATTTTTTGCATAGCCGCTTTTTTGACTTTTCTCTTTTACATATTTGATTTTAACCGGATAACTTACACCTCTTACGATTTTTACTCTTCTTGTAAAAGAGTGCTCTCCAAAAATTATATATCTATTACTGGCTTGCCCGATATATAATAGGGAGTTATCTTTTAAAAATCTAAAAATTTTTCCAGCATCCGTTTTACTTTTTTCAAGGTCACTAATACTCACCTCTTCAAAAACCAAATTATCAAATACTCTTTTTTCTACAATATATAAAGCCTCTTTTAAAAAATTTTTTGCTTGCATAATATCCAAATTGGTCGGGTCACAAACTACTCCTCCAGGCACCATATATGATGAATGGGGCCATTGTCCGCTAAATATAGCTGAGATTCTGTTTATATTTATCAAAGCTTTATGAATCTCAAAAAAACTGTTTTGATCTATATTTAATTTAGAAATTTTTTTCATCATAGGAACGAGAACTAAATATATCCATTTTAGATGATTTTGTATATGTTCGCAAAAAAGAGTTATCTCTCTTATCTTTTTGGCTTTTTGAGTAATATTTACTTCATAGCCGCTATTTTCGTAAAGATTTTCTATTGCTCTGACGGTAGCAAAAAGATGTGCATGACCGCAAATACCGCATATTCTTGGATTTATTGCCAGTGCATCCCATAATGGCCTATTTTTTAAAATCTCCTCTATTCCTCTATAATGGGGAAAAACGATATTTACAAAATCGATTTTACCTTTTTTAAATATATACTCTAGTTTAGCTTCACCTTCAATTTTTTCTATCAGTTCAACTCTCATCTATCAATCTTTTAGTCAATCTTTCTATCTTAAAACTTTTTGCTACTCCCGTTATTGTAAGATAAGCTCTTTTAGAAACCCCTAAAGGCATGTTAGCTGGAATCGACATATAGGTTTTTGTTTTAAAAAGCTCTGTTTTAGGAAAAGAGGGTTCGGTACAACCAATGCAAGGCATTCCTGCTCTTGTTTTTGAGTTAACTTCGTTCCAAAGAATTTTATTGCAACTTCCACGGGTATATGGAGCTTGACATCCTTGTTCGTAAAAAAGACATCCCTCTTTTGTTCCAAAACTTTTTGCATCGATTTTCCATTCAAAATATTCGTTTCTAATACATCCACTATGAACTGTCCAAGCAAACAGCTCTTTGGGTCTTAAAAATTTATCTAAAACAATCTTTTTTTTATTGATAATCATCTCTATAACATAAACTAACCATTCAGGATGTGCCGGACAACCGGGAATATTAATACATTTTTTTTCCAAATCTTTAAAAAATGAATTTTTAAAATCTTTATCAAAAATCAAACCGGTAATATTATTGGGATCAAAACTTTTAAAAACACCACCAAAAGATGCGCAAGTTCCAACAGCTATAATTTTTTTAGCCTTTGATGAAAGTTTTTTAAAAAGCGCGTCAAAGGAAACGTCGCCTCTTTCATACTCCTTTTTAACAGCTCCTTCTACTATCAAAATATCAAAACCGAATCTCTTTTCATAAAGTTCTTTGAGAGTAAATTTGGACGGAAGTAAAGGATGGTAGAGAAACTCTACTTTTTTTAAAAATATATCAAGATTTTGATAATTTAAAAAAGAGTGGGTATTGCCGTTACATGTAACTCCTTGAATCCAGACAATTTTACTCTTCATTTTTCAAAGCTCTATAGATATTTTCCGAAATATCCTCAATATAAAAAGCAAGTTCGTTTGGAAGCATTTTTTCTCCGTTTAAAAAAACCATTCCGCCAAGATATCCCATAAACAGTCCAAATGCGCTAAAAAAATCCTGATCTCTTAACTCACCGCTTCTTACGCCCTCTTCGAAAAATATCATTATTTCTGTAACAAAGGGACTAACGCATATCATTCCCTCGCATCCATCTTTAAAAATTTCTCTATGCGATAGATATACTCTTAAAAAATACTCTATTAACTCCGGTCTTTTACTCGCTATATCAAAATAAAATCTTACAATTTTTTCTATTTTCTCTTTAGCGCTAATCGGCTCTAAATTTATCTCTCTGATTTTTGAGCCTAAAATTTTAGATATATAAAGTATCAACTCTTTTGCCAACGCATCTTTTGATGTAAAATAGTTATAAATATTTCCAACACTCATACCAAGCTCTTTGGCTATATCTGAAATTGTTACAACAAAAAAACCGTTTTTTGAAAATAGTTTCAGCGCCGTATCCATTATTTGAATTTTTCTTGTCTCTTTATCTACACGTGCCAAATGCTCCTCCAACTTATATAAAAAATTACATTTATTTAATTATAGCAATAATTTTTTCATTTTAGGTCCAAGGGATTTTGGAAAATAATATAAAAGGTGCAGTTTTATATTTTGGGATTTTTTTGTTTTTTTTCTTTTTTGATGATAGTAAATATAAAAAGAGTTTGGAAGAAAAGGCATCAAAAATAGTCTGATATTCTGCCTCACTTAATACCAAAATATTGTTGCGATTACTGCGATTAAATTATGTCTTAATCATAAATATCTTTTCTATGAGCTATTTTTATAATCTCAATTTCTATTGTTTCATCAAATATTCTATAAATTATCCTATAATCTGCAACTCTATATCTATAAAAAGGTGATAGCTCGCCAACCAATTTTTTACCAATATATGGGTCATAAGAAAGTTTATCTTCAATTGTTTTTAATATCTTAATTTGCCACTTTCTATCAATCTTTTTTAAATCTTTATAAACCTTTTTGTCAAAAAAAACTTTATACATCCAAAAGTCTTTTCATCTCATTTAACGATATTAACTCTCTTTCTTTATCATTTACCCTTTTTTGTGCCTCTAAAACATCCAAAACATCATCCAAATACTCTTTTAACGCCTCTTTTACAAAAAAACTTTTAGGCCTTTTTGTAATATTTGATAGTTTGTTTAGTTTCTCTTCTAACTCCTTATCAAGCCTGACACTTATCATAATACACTCCTTGTAATACCTGTATTACAAGTATAACAAATCTAAATAATAAAATCAAAAACATAATTTAAAAAATGTCATTCTGAGCATAAACGAAGAATCTTTTTTTAGATTCTTCGGGTACTTTGCACCCTCAGAATGACAATAAAGCAAAATTTTTCAAAGGTTAAATTAAAATTACATCAACATTTATCTTTCTTTTATCTCATTCAAACAAACTACCCTTTACAAAAGCATTTAGTTTACAGTTGTTTGCAATATCTTCAATATCCGCTCCGCTTTTTGTTTTTTTATTGATTAATGCTTCTATCTATAATAAACTTTTTTGGATTATCTATCTCTTCAACAGGATAATATGTCTCTTT
>NZ_CEXZHP010000011.1:12843-19479 GCF_982775275.1 Nitrosophilus sp. | reverse complement strand
TTTTTTTCCAGCTCTTCTATTACCCTTACACTAAAATCAACACCTTGAAATTTCTGTGCGTTATCGAGTCCTCCAGGACTAAATACGTTTATTTCTAAAAGTTTATCTTCCACTATATCAAGACCTACCAAAAACATTCCATCTTGCACAAGTTTGGGTCTTAAAATATCGGCTAGTTCTAACATTTTATCTGTTATTTTTGCTGGATACGCATGTCCTCCTGCATGAATATTGCTTCTAATATCTCCTTGACTTCTAACTCTTTTAAAAGCAGCATATTTTCCATTGACTTTAAAAGGTTTACCGTTTAGTAAAAATAGTCTAACATCACCTTCCAAAGCTTTAGGAAAAAACTCTTCGGCAATTACATATCCATCTCTTGATATTGCGCTTATCATCTGATTTAGATTGTTTTCATCTGCAGGTCCAGCATAAAAAACGCTTCTTCCAGCTGATCCTTGAAGAGGTTTTAATATAATATTTTTTTTGTTTTGCAAATAAAACTCTCTTATCTCTTGTGGATCTTTTGAGATGAGAGATTTTAACCTTACTATTTTTGGAAACTGCTGAAAATACATCTTATTAATAGCTTTTGATAATCCATCAGGATCATTTAATACTATTACACCATGTCTAACAGCACTTCTTCCAAAAACAAGTGCCGAATGTTGCGCCCAAGGTTTGTCAAAATCTGCGGCGGGATCGTTTCTTAACATCATAATATCTATATCTTTATCAATAATAATTCTCTCTTTTATTGAACTTTTTGAGATTATATGCTCATAATAGAGTTTTGGAGATTTAAAATCTCTTTTTTTTGCTTTATAGGCAAATATATGAAGGGTTTCATCTGGATAATATGAAAATTTTGCAACATCTGAAAGCCATACCTCATGGCCCATCAAAGTAGCGGTATATGCCATTTTTATAGTTGAACTGGGCATTGTTTCATTTAATACATCGTTTAAAATCATCAAAACTCTCATTGAATTTCCTTTTTAACTATATCTATAATGTTTAAACCATTTTTTATTTCATCCAATTTTTTTAATGAGTTTTTATCTTTTAGATATTTTGGCATTAAAGGAGGATTTTTTAAAACTTTTCTAAGCAATAACTCTTTTATCATTGGTATGTGATTTGCCGCAATTTTTCCAATATACAAAGGTTCTATCTCTCCACCCTCTTTTAAATAATCTAAAATATCTATAAAGCCTCTTAGATATATCGAATCTTTTGTCAAACCGCCACCCCTATAAACTCTAGCAGTTATCGTAAAAGCGCTCTTTTTTGAAAAATTATAATTTTTATTTAAAAGGTTAAATGTTTTTACAAAATCAAAATCTTTTATCAAAGAATAAGAAGCTATCACTCTTGCTGCCAATATTCTTAATCTTTTTATACTCAATTCACCGCAAAGGTATTCACTCAATACCGCAAGTCCCTCTTGCATTTCATCATAACCTTTTAATCCTGTATGAAGTTGTTTAAAAGGCTGTGCAAGAGCGTTAAAATAAGTAACTAAATGGGTTCCAATTTCATGATTTAATAGAGCTTGGATCCTATTTTTGGGAAATTTGGCCCATTTATAGATCAAAAATTTATCACTGCTTACCATTGCCGAAGATACGATATCTTCTCTTATTTCTACTTTTGCATTAAATTTTGAATACTCTTTTTTATAATTTTCTATCTCATTTTTTGCAATTTCACTAAACTCTTTTGCATCAAGATATTCGCTCTCTTTTTCTTCATAATCTTTAGTTAAATCCAAAATCTCTTTTGCTATATCTAAAAGCGTATCCTCAATTTCGCCATATATTTGCATACTTCCATAAAAAAAATTTTTTGTATCTCTCTCTTTTAGCATTGTTATCTTTTTGTCTATTTCATCTTGTTTTTCGCTAAAAATTTCAGTTAATGTTGGATCTTCTATATACTCTATTGGTAATGAGAATAGTTCTCTTTTTATTATTGATGGATCAAATGGTTTTGGCCTATAATGAAAAATCGGTTTTTTTGAAAAATTGCTACTTTCAAATTGATTCCAAGCCTCTTTTATATTTACCGGTGTAGCTTGAAGTAAAAAATCAAAACTATCTTCTATTTTTGCAAGATCAGAATCAATTGTTTTAACTATTTTTGTGACAACTCTTCTTCCAAGAGATCTATAATCTATTGGCTCAACTTTAGTATGCTCTTTCATAAAAGTATAAAAAGCCATTTTGCAAGCAGCGGCAACACCTTTATGAAGTTTTGCCAATTCTAATGGATAAAGTTTTTTGCCGGTAATATCTTGGTATATAGGTTTTACTTCTAAGCCTATCATATAAATGTTATCTTTATTAAAAACTTTATTTGAATAAAGTGGCTCCATATCATATGGAGCGATATTGTCTGTAAATTTTATATCAGTTTTTGCATTTTCTCTATTGATAATGATTTCTGACAATCTATTTTTTAAAGTCTCTACTGTTTTTGTCAAAACACCAAGTTTTGGTGCAAAGATAGTAAATTGGGGTTTTTTGTTTTTTAAAAAATTTTCTTCTTTTTCATGAGGTTTTGACCAAATTTCTACCAATAAAAAAGCCCCATAATCATCTTTTGATATCTTGGCAATCTCTCTTATCATTTTGTTTAGTCCGTTTTTTGTGACCTCTTCTTTTGCTATTATGTATGCGGCTTCTCCAAATACCAATCTTTTTGTTCCAATGTCAGATCTTTTCAAAGGAATTCTATATAAGCATAAAAATGGAAGTAACCTATCTATATGGATTCTTCCTCCTCCAGGGAGCCTTTCTCTAATAAACTCATTTTTTATCAATCTTTTTTTAATATTTTCTATCATTTCATCTGAGATAACCAGCTCTTTTTTCCTTCTCATGATCTCTCCAATCTTTTTAATTGATCCAAAATAGGATTTTTTAGTTCTTTTAAGATTTCTGCTATCTTTTCAATTTTTTCAAAATATGGCTCTCCCTTCCACTCATCCATAAAAATTTTTTTAAATTCTATAGATAATACGCAAATATTGGGATAAAATCTATTATGCAACCAGTATGGGAAATAGCCCCCGCCAAACTTGACATTTTCTCTTACATCTATTGCCATGGAGTCAATCTTTTTTCTTGATAACTCATCTTTGACAGCTTTGATTAGGTTTTCCCACTTTTTTCTATTTTTTAAAGTTCTTGTTCCAAGATTTATATCTGGATTTTTCTCTTTTGGATCTTCTTTAAATGGAGATTTTCTTCTATAATTATAAGAGTGAATATCCAAAACGACAATATTTTTAAATCTATCAAGTAAATAGTTTATTATAAAATCCATATTTTTATAAAACATTTTATGTATATTATAAGATTTTTCCAATAACTCTATAGGAGGCATTTTCTCCCAAATATCCAACCCCCACGCATCTTCTGGCTTTAAATATACACATTTTTCAAAGGGTCGGTTTAAATCTACTTGAAATCTTGATCTATAAACTATCAATTTATTATTGAAATATTTTAAAAAATTTTCCGTAAAAGGATCCTCTTCTCTTAATCTTTGATCCTCTGAAATTTTCATATATTTTAAAATCTCTTTATCTACATAGTGTCCATTATGTATAGCCGTAGCAAAAATTGGAGAGTGCATTATATCTGTTTTCCATAGCAATTTCATTTTTCTCCTCCTATAACTATTTTAACCAAAAAATATATAATTTAAGCAAAAAATATAAAAATTTGCGTATACTATAAAAAATAGTTTTTAAGGAGTCAAAAATGGCCGATTTACCTAAAAATATGGATGAGTTAAAAAATTATGTAGCTGAAAATTTTGCAAAACTATCAAACGAATTTCAGTTAAAACTTTTAAAAACCCTACATAAACTTATAAAAGAGGAGGAGTTGGTAAAAAAAGAGCTGGAGTTGGAGCAAAAGGTTATGGATGAGGATAAAGCTTTATCTACTTGCGCAATCGATGATGAAACAGCTTCTATTCAAGAAGAGGTTTTAGAAGAGATAAGAAGACATTCACATATAAATGTTCATATGAATAAAGATTTAAGCGACGATCCAAGAGATGAGGACGCTAAATATGTAGACGTTACTATGGATAAGGCGATAAAAGATCCAAACGATCCCCTTGGTGACTATCTTGATGAGTTAGAAGATCAAGAAAAACCAAATACCTAAAGGAGCCCTATTTGGAAATAGCGTTATATTTTCATCTATTGGCAGCAACTTCATGGATTGGAGGATCGATATTTTTATTTGCGTTAGGGATCTTTTTAAAAGATAAAGAGGCTCAAAAAAATGTTTATTTACATATTGGGCCGCTTTATGGATATTTTGAGTCTTTTTGGCTTGCGGTTTTGTTAATAACCGGATTTTATATGTTTTTTGGTCATTCATTGCATGATGTATTGATTTTGGCTAAAGATTCCGATCTTGCAAATATTACTTTAATCAAACTTTTTCTTGTTTTTTTGATAACTTTATTTACTATAATTCATATGTATATCGCTTTTAAAACTCACGGCAAAGATAGGAGTAAACTTCAGCTTCTAATATCAAGAGGAAGCTCTATGATGATATTTATACTAAATCTTGTGATTTTATGGTATGCAGCTCAGTTAAGATCACTTCTTTGATTTTTTGATATTAATCAATGACTAAAATGTTATAAAAATCTATAATTAGGAGTAATTTTATCTTATTTATGGAGGATTATTATGGAAATTATTCCAAAAGATGCGCAAAAGGTTGAGGTAGAAGGCGCAACGGTAGATTTTTATAAGTTTGAAAAAGATGGGATTGAGTATTACGCTTTTGATACTTCCAGATGCGGACCGCCTGAGCCTATGGTAAATGCTATGGCAGGGCTTAAACTGATAAAAGGTCCAAACGTAAAATTGATTATGATAAATCATAAAATGCCTATGGGATTATTAAATAAAGTTGGAGAAAATTTTGATATCGAAAAAGAAGAACTTCCAGATGGAAACGTAAAACTTGTATTTAGTTATAAAGAAGGAGCAACACAAAAGGCTGATTTAAGCGATAGTCCCTGTCATGGTTAAAAATTAGGAGGGGAGAGTGTTTAATATTTCAAAGGAGTTTGCTCCACCATTCAATCTTATTTCTCCATTTTTTATTGCGGGTGTAGTATTTTATCTAATATCAATGATTACTATACTTTTTTATAATGTGGATTTTAATTATCAAGAGTTAAATATCGCGGGATGGGTTCATCTATTTTTGCTTGGATATGTTATGATGATAATATTTGGCGCAATGGCTCAACTAGTTCCTGTGGTATTGGAAACCGGGCATTTTAGCGTTGATTGGTATTATCTGATTTTCCCTCTTTTGCTTATTGGAACTATAGGATTGATAGTTGGTTTTTGGCTTGATCCTATTATTTTAAGCTTTGGCGGCATTTTGGTTCTTTGCGCAATGATAATTTTTGCTATAGATGTTTTTTTAACTATAAAAAAAACAACGCTAAATTCTATAACGGTTAAGGCGGTAAAAGTTTCAAATATTTTTTTACTTGTTGGAATAATAAGTGGATTTTTGATGGCCCTTACTCTTAGCGGGTTTTTGGGAGTTGATATAACAGAAATTTTAAGGGCGCATGTTTTTGCAGTTGTTGGTGGATATGTATTAATAACTATTTATGGTATATCTCTTGTTTTGCTTCCAATGTTTGGATTGGCTCATGGTTTTGATGAGAGACCTATAAATTTAGCCTTTAAATTTATGATATATTCAGTAATATCCGTTGTTATAGGAAGTTTTTTAGATATTGATATTTTGAATATTGTAGGATATATATTATCTTTTATTTCTATTGGTTACTATTTTTATCAGATATTTTTAATCTACCAAACCAGAGTTAGAAAAGAGCTTGATATTTGGTATAAATCGATGCTTATAGGATACTTTTTCTTTTTTATAAGCACAATTTTTGCCTTTATTTATATATTAAGCGGCGCATCACTTAATAATATTTTATATACTTCTGTTTGGTTTTTATTTATGTTTTTTGCTTTTTTAATAAATGGTCATTTATATAAAATTGTCCCGTTTTTAGTATGGTTTCATAGATTTAGTTCACTGGTTGGGAAGCAAAAAGTTCCGATGCTTCATGAGATGTATCCCAAAAAGCAGTCTGAATTTGAATTTTATTTTAGTGCTATTGGTGCGATTTTAGCAGGTATTGGCCTTTTGTTTGAAAACAACGATCTTTTTAGAGCCGGAGGCAGTTTTTTATTAATAGGCGCAATATTTTTAGCAACTAGCACTAAATGGATGTTAAATTATAGGAGTTAAAATGGCAAAAGTAACAAAAGAGCAAGTATATGATGCTATAAGAACGGTAATTGACCCAGAAGTTGGGTTTAATCTTGTTGATATGGGACTTATTTATGATGTGGATATAGATGAAGAAAATAATGTTCATATTAAAATGACTCTATCTACAAGAGGATGCCCTTTGCATCAAATGATGCAGCAATGGGTAAAAGAAGCTGTTGAAAAAATTCCCGATGTTAAAGAGGTAACCGTTGAGATAGTTTGGGATCCACCTTGGAATATCTCTATGGCAAGCGAAAATGTAAAAAAAGCGTTAGGCGCTGGATAA
>NZ_CEXZHP010000011.1:0-12743 GCF_982775275.1 Nitrosophilus sp. | reverse complement strand
TGCGTCATATATATGGCGCGGCGATTTTATTTTTTTATTATGCAAAATGGCCTATAGTTTTTGGACTACCATTTTTATATTTTTATCTAGACTATCCCCAAAATCTTTTTCTAAATATTTTATGGATAATTTCTCTTATTTTAATAATAAAAGATTTTATAGTTATGTTTATTAGATACAAAAAAGGAGAAAAATTATGGAAATAACTCTTGATACAAAAATTTACGATCTATTAAAAAACTACCCTTTTTTAGAAGACAAATTGATAAAATTAAACCCAAAATATAAAAAACTTAAAAATCCTATATTAAAAAGAACCGTTGCAAGAGTAGCTTCCATCAAACAAGCGGCAATCGTAGGAGGCATGGATCCGGTTGAGCTATTAAACTTTATTAGAAAAGAGGTTGGATTAGAACCGGTTTTTGTTTTAGTTGAAGAGTCTAAAGAAGAGGTTGCTCCTATTTGGATAACAAATGAGCCAAAAAAGATATTTGACGCAAATGAGCTTCTAAATGAAGGAAAAAATCCTTTAGCCGAAATTTTGAAAACATTAAAAGAGATAGATAAAGATGATATTATCCTTTTAAAAGCAGATTTTAAACCAGAACCTTTAATTGATGAATTAAAAAAGAAAGGATATGAGATCTATTGCTCAAAAATCGGCGAAAACGAGTTTTTAACATATATTAAAAAGTAGTTTTGTATCGGCTTATTGCCGATACAAATAGATTTAACTTAAATCTATCATTTTTCCCCAAAGATCTTTTGATAAAAGTATCTTTTTGACTCTCTCTTGCCACAACTTTTTAAATAGCTCTTTTTCTTCGGCGGTGGCTTGTTTAGTTAATATCTTTTGCATAAGCACTTTTTGTTTTGGATCTGGTGGGACAATAGGCATATAGCTTATATCAACATACTCTTTGTTATCGACTCTTTCAAGTCTTATCTCTTTTGGAATATCGCAATTGAAAAAAAGTTTATTGGCTCTATTAAAATTTTGGCCTATTCCTTTAAAACCGGCTTCGTCCGTAACGCCGCATATATAGGCTATAACATTTCCTATAACCCCTTCTACTCCCTCATCTTTTTTACCTTTTACATAAACTTTAATTTCACCTCTTACGGGTAAAGTATCGTTAAAAAGTTTTTTCAATCCAAGTTTTGCCATTAGATATGCGCCAGCTACCGTTGGACAAGAGTGTCCGGCAAATTTAACAATATCCAAATACTCTATCTCCATCTCTCCATTTTTTATAGCTCCTAAAAAGTCGGCTAAAGGATCATAAAGTTTTATACTCTCAACCTCTTTGAAAAACTCTGGATACTCCATCTTTGTCCTTTATAAATAAGTTATTCAAATAATAGTATCAAAATAATCTTTTTGATATAATGACATTCATCAAAAAAGGTGAGAAATGGTAAGAGCTGCTAAACCCGAGGATCTAAAAGGGCTTTTTTTATTTAAAGATTTAAACGAAGAAGAACTTCAAGAGATTTCTGCTTTTATAAAAATCAAAGATTATAATCAAAAAGATATAATTTATTATGAAAATGATATAAAAAAGCAGCTTTATTATCTAAAATCTGGTCATGTTAAAGTATATAAAGTAGATAGATTTGATAATGAGATCTTCTTATATGATATACAAAGTGACAATATGATCACAAAAATAAGCTCTTTGGAAGAAAATGTTATTAACTGTTTTGGAAATATCGAATGTATCAAACCCTGCGAAGTATTAATTATCGATTATGAAAATTTCAAAAGATTTTGTTTAAAAAATCCAAAAATTTTATTAAGAGTAGTAGAGATTTTTGCAAAAAGAAACCAACTACTTGAGTGTTTGATAAATAGAGAGCTTGTATATGACGGTGTTGCAAAAGTGGCATTTACGCTCGTTAACGATATAGAGAGTTTTAATAGATTAAAAAAACAAGAAATTGCCTACAGACTAAATATACAGCCAGAAACACTCTCTAGAATCTTAAAAAAGCTTATAAAAAGAGAGTTGATAAAAAGCGAAAACGGTATTATTGAAATAATCGATATAGATGGATTAAAAGAGATATATGAATAAAGGCGAAAAATGAAAAAGATCACATCTCAAGTAAAATTTATCGGCGGAGCATTGTCACTTACTATAATTGCTATCGTAGTATCGGTTATCTATATAAACCAAAAAAGTAAATATGATTCTATTGTTATAAATATCGCCGGCAAACAAAGAATGCTCACACAAAAAATTAGCAAGGAGATTTTTAGACTAAAGGTTTCAAGAGATATCGATTTAAGAGAGTTAAACTCGGCACAAAAACTTTTTGATAAAAATTTGAAATATCTTTTAAATGGAGAACCTTCAAAAGGAATTTATCCTCCCCCAACCGTTGAAATAAAAGAGCAGCTAATAAGAGTTAAAAATCTTTGGGAACCTTTTAGTAAAAAGATAGATAGATTTAAAAAGCTGATCACAAAAATAGAAACCGAAAAAAATTTTGTTATAGATAATAACGATTATTTATTAAATATTTCTGATGAAGTAGTAAAAAAAATGGTCAAAGCAAAAATAAGCGGAGATTATATAGATAAAGCAGGACGTCAGAGGATGTTAAGCCAGAGAATGATGTATTTTTTACTTTTATATCTAAACGAAGGAGAACCAAAATTTTATAGAATATTTTATGAAACTCTGCATCTATACGATATAACTTTAAAGCAGTTTTATAATGATGAATATCTGTTAAAAAATAAGGATTTAAAGAATTCTTTGGAGAAAAATTATAGTTTTTGGAATGAATATACAAATCACGCAAAAAATCTTATAGAACTTCAAAATAGATTAAACGGTATTGTAGATTATATATACAAATTTAATAATGTTTTATTAAATCAAATGGATCAAGCCGTTTCAATGTATACTATATATTCTGAAAAACAAAGAACTCTTTTAGAAAATATAGAATATATTTTGGCAATGATAGCTATGGTAATAATCTTTTACTCCTTTTTTCTAATTAGAAATATTCAAAAACATTTTGAAGAGTTTATGGAAAAATCAAAATCATTAATCTCATTTAATACTGAAGATAATAAGATATGCGATCAAGCAGATGAGTTAACAATCGCTTCAAAAAGACTTGAAAATTTTATAACCCAAGTAGATAAGATGATCATTGACGCGCAAAATGCCATTAAAACTTCAGAATATCTAACAAAAGAGCTCAGCAACGTAAGTGAAATTCTTGATAAAAATGTAGAAAATATAGATAAAACCAGAAAAAAAGAGTTAGAAAAATATCTTGATACAAGCGAAGATATTGCTATTCAATCATTGGAAGATTTAGAAAGAAGCGCAAAACTTTTACAAAAACTTCATGAAAACCTAACAAATATATTAAAAAAGACAAAAAAATAATTTTTAAGTAGATAGTAAGTAGTCTTTAGACTTTAGTCGTTAGATGAGTTTTATTTTACTAACTACCTACCAAACTACTAAACCATTTTAACTATTTTAACTAAATTGGACATTGGATATTGGTAAATGGGAATTGGGAATTTGGAATTTGGAATTTGGAATTAGTAAATTTCATTCCCACTTTCTAACTTTTTCATTTTTTCACTTTCTAACTTTTTCATTTTTTCACTTTCTAACTTTTTCACTTTTTCACTTTCTAACTTAACTACTAAACCACTCAACCACCCAACCACTCAACCATTTTAACCAAAATTAACCAACACCTCCAAATTAAGAGATAAATTATCTTAATTATTATATTAAGTTTTTTTTATCAATTTGACTCAAGTCAAGGATGAATTGGATAAAAATATATAAAATTTTTAGCGTTAATCTAATATTGCCAAATTGTGGCAAAATTTTAAGAGGAGGCATATATGGCACTTAGTCGTAGAGATTTTCTGAAAAGCAGTGCGGCTGCAGCTGCAGCAAGTGCGGTTGGACTTAGCGTTCCTAAAGAGATGGAAGCTGCAAGCAAAGCTGCTGAATCAGGTTGGAGATGGGATAAGGCGGTATGTCGTTTCTGTGGAACCGGTTGTGGGATTATGATTGCAACAAAAGATGATAGAATAGTAGCGGTTAAAGGCGACCCTTTGGCACCTGTTAACAGAGGACTTAACTGTATCAAAGGGTATTTTACTGCAAAAATTATGTATGGTGCTGATAGACTCAAAACTCCCCTTTTAAGAATGAATGATAAAGGAGAGTTTGACAAAAAAGGAAAATTTAGACCAGTTAGCTGGAAAAAAGCTTTTGATGTTATGGAAGAGCAGTTTAAAAAAGCTTACAATGAGCTTGGACCTACTGGTGTTGCCTTTTTTGGTTCTGGTCAATATACAGTTCAAGAGGGGTATGCTGCGGCTAAGCTTATGAAAGCAGGTTTTAGAAGTAACAATATCGATCCAAATGCGAGACACTGTATGGCAAGTGCGGTTGCAGGATTTATCCAGACATTTGGTATAGATGAGCCTGCAGGGTGTTATGATGATATTGAACTTACAGATACCATTGCGGTCTGGGGTTCAAATATGGCAGAGATGCACCCAATACTATGGGCAAGATGTACAGATAGAAAACTTTCAAATCCTGATAAAGTAAAAGTTGTTGTTTTATCTACTTATGTTCATAGAACCTGTGATTTGGCTGATGATGTTATTATATTTAAACCAAGTACAGATCTTGCTATTTGGAACTATATCGCTAGAAGCATAGTTTATGATCATCCAGATGCTATAGATTGGGATTTTGTTAAAGAATATACAGTATTTGCTACAGGATTTCCTGATATCGGTTATGGTATGAGAAATCCAAAACATGCTAAAAAGCTTGGATATTCAGATAAAGAGTTAGAAACTGTTAAACATCAAGCTGCAAAAGAGTTAACTGATGATGAAAGAGTAGCGTTAAGTCCGCTTGGCCTTGGTAAAACTAAAACACTAAAAATGAAACATGCAAAAGCTGCTGGAAAACATTGGGCTATTAGTTTTGAAGAGTTTAAAAAAGGTTTAGAGCCTTATACACTTGATTATGTTGCAAGAGTCGCAAAAGGCGATCCAGATGAGAGTCTTGAGAGCTTCAAAGCTAAACTGGTAAGATTAAAAGATTATTATGTAGAAAAAGGAAGAAAGATAGTATCTTTTTGGACAATGGGTATGAACCAACACACCAGAGGAACTTGGGTAAATGAGCAAAGCTATATGGTTCATTTCCTTGTTGGAAAACAAGCAAAACCTGGAAGCGGAGCATTCTCTTTAACTGGTCAGCCAAGCGCTTGCGGAACCGCAAGAGAAGTTGGTACATTTGCTCACAGGCTCCCTGCCGATATGGTTGTTTTCAATCCAAAACACAGAGCAATAAGTGAAAAAATCTGGAAGCTTCCTAAAGGCACGCTAAATCCAAAAGTTGGAAGCCATATTGTTAAAATAATGAGAGATCTCGAAGATGGAAAGATCAAATTTGCTTGGGTTCATGTATGTAACCCTTGGCAAGATACTGCAAATGCTAACCACTGGATAAAAGCGGCAAGAACTATGGATAACTTTATTGTTGTAAGTGACGGCTATCCTGGGATTTCTGCCAAAGTTGCCGATTTGATCTTGCCAAGTGCGATGATTTATGAAAAATGGGGAGCTTACGGAAACGCAGAAAGAAGAACTCAACACTGGAGACAACAAGTAACACCTGTTGGAGACGCAATGCCTGATATTTGGCAATATGTTGAATTTTCAAAAAGATTTAAACTAAAAGAAGTTTGGAAAGAGTGGAAACTTCCAGATGGAACAGTTCTTCCAAATGTACTTAATGAAGCTAAAAAGATGGGATATAGCCCTGATGACACTCTCTTTGATGTACTATTTGCAAATGATTATTATAAATCTTTCAAATGGCCTGATCCAATTGGTGAAGGATTCCAAAACACTGAAGCTGAAGGCGATACTAGAAATGTTATTGGGGCTGATGGAAAGCCTTGGAAAGGTTATGGATTCTTTATTCAAAAAGCTCTATGGGAAGAATATAGAAAATTTGGTGCAGGACGCGGGCATGATTATGCGCCATTTGATGTTTACCATAAAGTTAGAGGCTTAAGATGGCCGGTTGTTAATGGAAAAGACACTCCTTGGAGATTTAATGTTAACTATGACCCATATGCAAAAAGAGAAAAAGATAAAGGACATGTTAAAGGCGAATTTGCATTCTATGGACATGCTCTTAAAGCTATTCCGCAAGGTAGCTTAACTGGTCCAGATAAATCAAAACCAAAAATCCACTTACCAAACAAAGCAAAAATATTCTTTAGACCATATATGGAGCCGCCTGAAACTCCTGATAGCGAGTATGATACTTGGCTATGTACAGGTAGGGTGCTTGAGCATTGGCACAGTGGAACTATGACTATGAGAGTGCCTGAGCTTTATCGCGCGGTTCCTGAAGCTTTATGTTATATGCATCCAGAAGATGCCAAAAAACGCGGTGTAAAAAGAGGTGATTTAGTATGGGTTGAAAGTAGAAGAGGAAAAGTAAAAGCAAGAGTTGAGACAAGAGGAAGAAACAGACCACCAAAAGGACTTGTATTTGTTCCATGGTTTGATGAGAGGGTTTATATCAATAAAGTTTGTTTAGATGCTACATGTCCAATTTCTAAACAGACTGACTATAAAAAATGTGCAGTAAAAATTTATAAAGCTTAAAGGAAGGGATTGTCTTGAACAATTCTGAAGTTGAAGTTAAGGGGGTGGGGATGGATGAGAAAAAAAGCTCTAAAATGAGCGAAAGAAGAAGATTTCTTGTCCAAATGGCACAAAATATAGCCATAGCTGGCGTCGGAGGCCTGTTATGGAGCGCTTATGTGAATGAGATAAAAGCCGCGCCTCTAATCCTCAGGCCTCCTGGCGCCAAAAAAGAGGATGAATTTATAAGTTTGTGCATAAAATGCGGGCTTTGTGTAGAAGCGTGTCCCTATGATACATTGTATCTGGCAAAGCCTGGCGACAATAAACCGATAGGGACACCATATTTTATTCCGAGAGATATACCTTGCTATATGTGCGAGGATATCCCTTGTGTTCCGCCTTGCCCTACAGGCGCTCTTGATGCAGATAGTGTATCTGTACTTAAAGATGGCAAAAAGGTCTTTGACATCACAAAAATGAGAATGGGCGTTGCCATAGTTGATATGAAGTCTTGTATTGCATTTTGGGGAATTCAGTGCGATGCATGCTATAGAGCCTGCCCGCTTTTGGATAAAGCCATATATCTTGAACTTAGACGCAATGCAAGAACTGGAAAGCACGCCTTTTTGTTACCCGTAGTAGATCCTGACTATTGCACAGGTTGTGGGCTTTGTGAACATGCATGCGTAACAAAAGAGCCGGCAATTAGGGTTTTGCCAAGGGAAGTTGCGCTGGGAGAGGTTGGAGAGCACTATATAAAAGGATGGGAAAAGAGTGATGAAGCTCGCTTAAAAGGATCAAAAGGTATTGAGACTACTGTGACTGAGAGAAGCAAAAAAAGCGCAGTAGATACATTAAATGAAGGGATAGATTTTGAGTAGAATATGGAAAAAATACAGATTTTTAATATTTAGAAGAGTCACTCAAATAGCTATACTCATCCTTTATATAGGCGCTAATATTTGGGGTTGGAAAATACTCCAAGGAAATCTCAGCTCATCATCTTTATTTGAAACTGTTCCTTTAGCCGACCCATATGCGGTTTTGCAAATCTTTGCGACCGGCTCTATTTTGGCAATGGATGCAATAATTGGAGCTATCATCATTACGTTATTTTATATGGTAATAGGAGGACGCGCATTTTGTAGTTATGTGTGTCCTGTAAATATGGTAACGGATCTTGCAAATTGGATAAGAAGAAAATATGGCTTTGATAAAGCCGAAAAAAAATGGTGGGCCAGTAGAAATATTAGATATTGGGCTATTGGTTTATCATTTATCTTATCCTTTGCATTAGGCGTTGCGGCGTTTGAAATGGTAAGCCCGGTTTCTATGACCCACAGAGGATTGGTGTTTGGAATGGGATTTGGATGGGCCGCTATTGTTACCATTTTTTTGTTTGATCTGTTTGTTTTAAAAAACGGTTGGTGCGGTTATGTATGTCCACTTGGAGGATTTTACTCAATAATAGGCAGATTTAGCCTTTTTAGGGTAAAACATAACCAACCAAACTGCACCCTTTGTATGAAATGCAAAGACGTTTGCCCGGAAAAAGAGGTGCTCTTTATGATAGGCAAAAAGAGCATGAGCGTAAATATGGGCGAATGCACACTTTGTGGAAGATGTGTGGAAGTGTGCGATGATGATGCTCTAAATTTTGGTATTAGAGAATTTATAAAAAAAGGAGAAGAAAATGAAGCTTAATAAAATGAAGGGAATCGGCTTTTCGTTTATAATGGCCGCGATATTGGCTGCTGGATGTGGAGCGGCTTCAAAGCAGGCTATAGACGATACACAGATTAGCTATAGACATGTTCCGTTAACTGATGAGAGTAAAGTAACTCCTCCTCCGGTAGAGTATACAAAAGCAGCTCCGGGAACTGCTAAGAGATTTGAAAGAAGTTATGAAAATGCTCCTCCGCTAATTCCTCATAGTGTAGAAGGGCTATTACCTATTACAAAAGAGCATAATGCATGTTTGGATTGTCATATGCCAAACGTTGCGTCAAGTATGGGAGCAACGCCAATTTCACCAACACATTTTAAAGACTTTTTTGCAACAACAAAGGAGAAATTGCACAAATTTGCAGGCGCGTCAAAAATTCATAGCGATCCAAATGACATAGCAAAACAGAGATTTAATTGTTCTCAATGTCATGCGCCTCAGGCAAATGTAAAACCATTGGTGTCTAATACATTTAAACCAGAATTTAGAGACCCTAAATGTAAAAGCAAATCAACCTTATTAGATACCTTAAATGAAGGGGTAAAATAATTGGAAAAAAGAAGGGATTTTTTTAAAAAAATTATCCCTAGAAGGAGGGAAGAGGAAATACGCCTCTATCCTCCATATTATAAAGATATAAATGATTTTGAGAAGTGTAAAGAGTGTGAAAATAGACCTTGTATAGAAGCTTGTGAAGAAAATATCATTGTAATAAAAGATGAAACACTCTCTTTAGACTTTTCAAAATCTGGCTGCACATATTGTGATAAATGTGCAGAGGTTTGTGAAAAAGAAGTATTAAATATTGATTTTAAACAGAATTTGCCAAAAGTTAAAATTAATATACTTGGATGTCTTGCATGGCAAAAAACGATTTGCAGTATGTGCAAGGACATTTGCGATGTAAATGCAATAGATTTTTTGGGTCTTTTTAACCCTGAGATTAATGAAAAATGTAATGGCTGTGGATTTTGTATAGGAGTTTGTCCAACTGGCGCCATAAAAGTAGGAGGGGAATATTGAGAAAACTGCTTTTAATAACTTTGTTTTTTGTATTGTCTTTTGCTACAAATATAAAACCTTTTAAAGAGGTTAAGATTGATGCTGCAATATTAGATATGGCAATAGATAATGGAAAGATTTATGTTGCAACCGATGCAAGCAAGATTTATATATTTGATTTGGATTTAAAAAAACTAAAAGAGATAAAAATTAGACAAATTAAAGATTTTATGGGCGAATTAAACAATGCAGATATCTATAGTATTGATGTTTTAGATGATAAAATATTATATTTGGCTCAAGCTGAAGATGGTTATAGTGAACTATTTATATATAAAGATGGCAAAAAAGAAAATGTTCTTGACAAATCAAAGATGATGTATGCAAAAGCAGCAAAATTTGTAGATAAAACAAAAGCCGTTTTGGCTTTAATGAGCGATGAAGTGGTTCTATATGATTTAGTAAACAAAAAAGTTTTAATTAGAAAAAGAGTGGGAGAATATTTTTATTCAACTTCTGCGATAGATAAAAACAGAAAATATTTTGCTGTTGGTGATGAAGGTGGGGAAGTAATTGTTATAGATACAAGTTCGTTAAATAAAGTTAAGCTTTTCAAAGATGTAAATAAAGATAAGATTTTGTCAATTTTTATAAACAAAAATTTGGTAGTTGCCGGAAGTAGAGCAGACAAAACATTTGCAATTTACAATATTGATACGGCAAAATATAAAACAATAAAAAACCCCAAGTTTTTTATATATGTTGTTGGACTCAGTTCAGACAACAGTTTGGCTGTGTATGGAGATAATGAAAAATATATTTTAAAAGGTATAGATACGCAAACTCTAAATCTAAAATATAGATTTATTGGACATAAAAATATTGTAAATGTTATCAGATTTATAGATAACAACTCAATGATAACAGGAAGCGAAACTGGTGAACTAATTATATGGAGGTTAAAATGAATATTTCAAGTTGTGTAATAAGATGTAATCCAAAAGATCTGAAAGATGTAAAAAAAAGAGTTGAAGAAGCAAATGTATGTGATATTCATATAGTGGATGAAAAGGGTTATATAATTGTAACTATAGAAGGTGAAGGGATAGAAGAAGAAATTGAAAAATTAAAAACTTTGCAGTTTTTAGAAGGAGTTTTAAGCGCTGAAATGATCTATTCATATAGTGAAGATGAACTTGAAAAGGCAAGAGAAAATTTTGAGATGCAAAGTCCTGTTCCAGAGATTTTAGAAAAAGATGTAAGAGCTGAAGAGATAGTATATAATGGCGATTTAAAGAAAAAAATTATTTGAAGGGTAAATGATGGATACCACTTATGATATGTTTATCGAGACGGAAGTCCCAAAAGATGAGTTAATTATTTCAAGAACCGATTTAAGTGGTATTATAACCTATGCAAATGAAACTTTTGCTAAAATTTCGGGTTATACCCAGCAAGAACTTATAGGGAAGCCTCATAATATTTTGAGGCATCCAGATATGCCAAGTAAAGTTTTTAAAGAGCTTTGGGATACTGTAAAAAAAGGTGAGATTTGGAGAGGATATGTAAAAAATCTAAGAAAAGATAGAGGATTTTACTGGGTTTACGCTGAAGTTAGCGGCGTATATAAAGATGGAAAACTTGTAGAGTATAAATCGATGAGAAGTTTTGTTCCAAAAGAACAAAGAATCAAGATGCAAAAAATTTATGATGAGATGAGACTGGAAGATAGAGAAAATGTAAGAGTAGTAGACTATTTTCCGTATGAAATATATTATAAAATCGTCTCTAAAGCAAAAGAGAGTAGCAAAACTCCAAAAGAGTGGCTTGAAGAGCTAATAAAAAATAGCTAATTTGATCTATTCATAAATAGACCTTAACCCCTCTTTATTTACAATTTTAAATCCATCTTCGTTTTTTTCTATAAGTTTTAGAGTTTTTAATTTTTTTAAAATTCTAGATAAAGTTTCCGGAGCGATATGTAGTTTTTCAGCAATTTGACTCTTTTTTAATTTTAAAAATTCGTTTTCATGCTCATATATATATTTTGCTACTCTTGCAGTTGAGTTCATTACTATATTGTTTGTTATAACATCTTCTAAATATTTTATCTTTTTGGTTAAAGATTTTATAAATATAAAACAAAAATCTGGATTTTTTAAAAAATCCTTTTCAAAAGCTTCATAATCGATAAGCACAGCTTCTCCATCTGTTATAAACTCAGCACTTGCGGGATAAGGAATATTTTCTAAGTTTACGATTTCAGCGATCAAAGAGTTTGGGAAAAAGTTGTGCAAAACTATTTTGTTTCCTTTTTGATCTGTTTTATATATTTGTAGTATCCCATCTATTAAAAGGATTAAAGATTTTGGTTTTTCTCCTTCAAAAAATAATACTGTCCCCTTTTTATACTTTATAGTTTTAGAAATTCTTTTTAATTTTTCAAGCTGAGTATCACTAAGATTCTCAAATAGATAAAACCTGCTTAAAGTCTCCATAATTTGCTCTTTTTGAATTTTTCGAAAATTATATATATATTTATTTTAAAGGATGATAAAAGAAAAAGATATTTTTTATATAAAAAATCTAAAGTGTGACTTAATTGTGACATAAAAATAAAATTAATTTTAGATTTTATAAAAAAAGGCGATTTTTTTAAGATTTTTGACTAACGTCAAAGAAAATTTAAAATCATAATAATAAAATCTCTTATGACTTTGGTTTAAAATAATTTTTAAACCAAATTTAAAAGGAGGATTTATGGAATATTATATGCCAGATATTCCTCACACAGATTTTTTGGCCATTTTTGTGCTTGGTGCACTGGTGATTCTTTTTGGAACTGGCTATGCTGCCTTTTTTACGTTGGTTAAGCTAAAGCTTGTAAAAAGATATCAGATGATATTTGCTTATCTTTCCTGGGCTATACAAGCTTATTGTATGTATTATCTTGGGATGTTGCTTAAAGTGGAGCCTTATACTCAAAAGGTATTGATAGGCGCAATGGTTGGATATTTGATATTTCCACATATCGTCTATTTTATTCTTGAAAAAGTTCATAACGAATATGAACATAAACCCGAAATTAATCAAATCTAACAAGGAGGTAAAATGGAGAACAAACCAACTTCAGTTTGGACCAGTAACCGTTTCTGGCGTAGGTCTGCAACTTGGGTAACGGGTGTAGCTTCGGTGCTACTTATATTTTTGACATTTGATTCTATGGGTCAGATGACCATGGGAACGGCTGAGGATTTACAAAACAAGGTGGATAAAAGGATCCCATCACCGTTGGTAATCAATTATAAAATAGATTATCAAATGAATAAAACA
>NZ_CEXZHP010000010.1:3559-20121 GCF_982775275.1 Nitrosophilus sp. | reverse complement strand
AAGTTGCGACAAATATCTGATATCCAACAGGCTCTAAAGTCTCCATCAATAAAGCTAAATTTTCCGGCGTATCATCAACTAGAAGTATTTTTGGCTTATAATTTATCTCTTCACTCATTATTTTCCTTTGTTTTTCATTTCGTTTATAATTTTTTCAAACTCAAAATTTCTTAAATAAGCAGATAAAGTCTTTTTTATCTCTTCGTCCTCAAGACCTTCTATAACTCTTTTTAAATCTGATATTTGCCCAATTTGTGCATAAGAGACTATTTTGTTTTTTATATCTTCATCAATTTTTTTATCTATTTTTTTAATCTCTTTTTCTTGAAATGAAATTTTTTCAAATTTTTGCGGAAAATATTTTAAAAAGATTTTATCAAGATCTCCTATACTAAAAGGCTTTGTAATATTTTCATCAAAAATCATAAAAAGATTGACATCGCTATATAAAAGAGACGATGCCGATAAGGCTACAATTATAGATTTTTTATCTATGTTTTTAATATCTTTGGTAGCCTCAATTCCGTCTTTTTTTGGCATTTTTATATCCATAAATACTAAATCTGGCTTAAAACTTCTATATTTTTCTACCGCTTCTATTCCATCTTTTGCAACATCAACCATGATCCCTTTTTGTTCCAATATATCTTTTAAAACTATTCTATTATCTTCTATATCATCGACTATTAAAACTCTTAAAGATTTGTTCCTTTTCAATACTAGCCCGTTATTATTAAAAGAATCTGATATAAGCTGAACTTTTTTTATTTTACCGCAAGGTATCTCAAAGAAAAATCTTGTTCCCTTCCCAACTTGTGATTCTAAAGTTAAACTTCCTCCAAGAAGTTTTACGTTGCTGTTGGCTATAGCCAGTCCAAGTCCTGTCCCTCCCCTTTTATAACCCTCTTCATTTTGAATAAAAGGCTCAAATATCTTTTCTTTTATAGAATCTTCTATCCCGATACCCGTATCTTTAACTTCAAAATAGCATTTATTATCTTTTTTATATTTAAATATCAGTTCAACTTCTCCTTTTTCCGTAAATTTTATAGCATTTCCCACAAGATTTAAAAGAATATGAAAAAGCTTTGTTTTATCTGTACGTATCAATAGATCCTCTTTTGGCATACCTACAATTTTCCATCCTATATTTTTATTTTCCGCTCTAATTTTAAATATCTGATAAAGACTTTTAAACATATTTGTTAAATTGAATTCAACTATATTTACTTTGTTCTTTCCCATCTCCATTTTAGTAATGTCTAAAATATCGTTTATTAAATCAAGAAGATGTCCACCTGCAATCAGAATGGACTCAACCATTCTTTTTTGGCGCTCGTTTAACTCTTTATCCTGTTTTAAAATCTGTGAATAACCAAGTATCGCATTTAAAAGTGTTCTTATCTCATGGGATATATTTGATAAAAATATACTTCTAGCCCTATTTGCCTCTTCGGCTTCTTTTCTTGCTTGTTCTGCTTTTATCCTCATCTCTTCAGCTATTCTTGTCTGTTCGAGAAGCTTTTTTTGATATCTTTCTCTCTCTGTTACGTCTATATCAAATCCTAACAGATATGTTTTTTCCTCATCTTTTATATAAATTGCATGTTCATCAAGATATCTAACCTCTCCATTAGGTCTTATAACTCTATATGTAATCTTATAATTTTCTCTATCTTTTAAAGAGTTTTCAAAAACGTGAGATACGAAACTTTTATCATCTAGATCGATAAAACTACTTTTTGCAAGAATCTTAGGAGTATCTTTTGATTTATTTAATCCCAATATATTATACATTTCGTTGCTCCAATAGACCTTCATACTATCAAGGTCTATCTCCCAAATCCCGATATGCGCCTCTTTTTGGATAAGGTTGAAATACTGTTCTATTTTATTTGCAAAATCATCTATTCCCAAATCTTTTTTTAAAGATTTCTCAACCAAATCTTTTAAATCCCTTTTGCCGTTTTGAAGTCTCATCAAAATAAGACTCTCCTCATCCAATCTAAAAGATACAGCTTCGATTTTTGATTCTATTTTTGCGCCGTTACTTAGTAGAAAATGGACGTTGCAGTTGATAATATCTTCACTATCTTTTATCTTTTTTAAACATCTATTTTGTTCATTATAAAAATCTTTATCCAAAATTTCTAAAATATTTTTGCCTAAAATATTTTCCGGTTGATAACCAAGCAGGTGCCTGACTTTTTCGTTTATAGATAAAATCTCGAAATTTGGCTTTAATATAAAGATATGATCGTCTGAGTTTTTTAATATACTTAAAAGATAATGAATTTTTTCTCTTTTCAATAGAAGGCCTTTTAGATTTTTTTTTATTATATCTTAAGATTTTTCATATCTACTTTAAAGAGTATTATAAGCCCTGTCACCAGCGTCTCCAATGCCTGGAATTATATATTTTTGATCATTTAATTTTTCATCGATTTGAGCTATATATATTTTAACATCGGGATGGGATTTTGACACGTAAAAAAGCCCCTCTTTGACTCCAACTATATTTAAACTAACGATATTTTTTGGTTTTTGTTTTTTTATCTCAGATATCGCATCATGCAAAGATCCTCCCGTAGCAACCATAGGATCGAGTATTATTGCGGTTTTATTTTTAAGATCTGGAATCCTTTTATAATATAGTATGGACTTAAAAGTTGTCTCATCCCTTTTCATAGCTAAAAATCCCGCTTTCGCCAATGGCATAATATCTATTATTCCATCTAACATCGGAAGACCCGCTCTTAAGATCGGTATAAAAACATAATTTTCTTCCGGCAAAAAACCAAAACTTTTTTTGCCTATCCAAGTATTAATCTCTTTTTCCTCAAGTTTTTCATCTTTTAAAGCTTCAAAAAGCAAAATCTTTGCTATTGCTCCTACATATTTTCTAAAAAGATTACTATCAAGATTTACATCTCTTATCTTATTTACAAGATCTTTAATTAATGGATGCAAAGATTCAAAAACGTTATCCATTTTTATCCTTTAAAGATTTTTAACATATTATATGATACCATTAATCAATAAAATCAAATATAAAGGATTTAAAATGGCAAAAGTTGGCAAATTTATCTTATCTTTATTATTGGGGATTTCGGTATTTTCAAGCACAACATACGCATCTTTTGTTTCAACTCAAGCCGTTGTAGAAAAAAATCTATCAAATATAGAGCAAAAAAGGGCAAAATTAAAATCTTTCTTAAAAAGAGAAGATGTTATTAAAAAATTCGAAGCTATGGGTATAGATCCAGAAGATGCCCAAAAAAGAGTAGCTTTATTAAGTGACGAGGAGGTTGAGAAGATCTCTAAAAATATAGATAATATGCCTGCAGGCGGTAATGCGATAATAGGCGCTATTGTTTTAATATTTTTGGTTTTATTGATAACAGATATTTTAGGATATACAAAAGTATTTACCTTTACAAGACCTATTCAATAGATTATGAAAAAAGGATGGTTGGCTCTGTTTTTTTCCATCCTTTTTTTAGGATGCTCCTCTAAAAATATAAATCCTCCCCCAGAGATAAACAGCAAAAAATTTTTAGATGTTCCATATGTTCCACAGCAAAAATATTATTGTGGACCATCTTCTGTTTTGATGATTTTAAAATATTGGCAAAAAAAAGGATATATAAAAAATACGCCAACATTTGATGAAATAGTAAAAAAAGTTTATATTCCTCAAAAAAAAGGTTCTATAAAAATTGAGTTAAAATCTATAATAAGAGATAAAAATCTTTTATATTTTGAAAAAAATCAAAATTTATTATACATTTTAAAAGCCATCGACAATGGCTTTCCGGTTCTTGTTTTGCTAAATCTTGCTTTTGAAAAATATCCTATTTGGCATTATGCGGTTGTTTTTGGATATGATATAAAAAAAAGAAAAATATATTTAAGATCAAGAAAACAGATAGAAACTTTATCTTTTTACAGTTTTGAAAATCTCCATAAAAAAGCAAACAACTGGTTTCTTATAATAACTCCTTCCCAAAAAATACCAAATTTTATAACAAAAAAAGAGTTTATAAATACACTTATCGAACTAGAAAAGGCAAAAAAATATGATCTTATTTTAAAAGCCGCCAAAAACGGACTCAATAGATGGAGAAACGATTTTGAGATACTTACAGCTTTAGGCAATAGTTACTATTTATTAAACAGATATAAAGAGGCAAAAAAAATTTATAAAAAAATTTTAACTATAAAAAAAGATCCTCTCATACTAAACAATCTTGCTCTAACATATATGCACCTAAATGAGTGCGAAAAAGCTAAAAAAAGTATAAAAAAAGCCATTGAACTTGATCAAAAAAATAGAGATTTTTATGAAAAAAGTTATATGGAGATTATAAATTATTGCAGATAATTTGGTGGAGGTGTCGGGAATCGAACCCGAGTCCAGAAACAACCGATATTAGGCCTCTACATGCTTAGTAGCGCTGATTAATCTCAGCTATTAAAGGCTCAGCGCCCAAAGCCTTTAATAGCCCAGCCAAAATATGTCAGCCTTAGGCTTGGCAACCTAAGACTCAAGCCCTCTTTTTTGTGACCCCGCAAGATCCAGACTTAGAGGGCAAAGTCTGGTGCGAGGGACCGTGTAAGTTTAGTTAAACTTACGCAGCTACAGCGTAAGCCGGTCTATAATCTGTATTGTTTGCGTCTATTTTTTTGAGGAATTTTAACGGCGTTCCTCAAGCCGGCATGCAGCCTAATACCGACTGCTCCTGTCGAAGCCAAGTCACCCCCGTATCTGGGAGATTGGCTTAGGAGTTTATTAAATCCTTAATTCTTCCTGAAAGCTCGCATATTTTATCAATTTTTTCTTTATTTGTCAAATCTTGTAACAATATCTTCACAAACGCACTACCAACTATCACCCCTTCCACATTTTTAGCTTTCTCTTTTGCCGTCTTTTCGTTTACTCCAAAACCTATATAAACCGGAGTGTTAGTATGTTTTTTTATATTATTTATTACTTCGCTTATATCTTCGCTCTTTTGGCTTCCAGTAATTCCGGCATACGCAACAAGATAGATAAATTTTTTAGAATCTTTTACTATTGTTTTTATCCTCTCTTCATTATCTGTGGGTGCTACAAAATCTATAAGAGCGATATTTGCCTCATCAAACAAAGCTCTATAACTTAGAGCCTCTTCATAAGGGAGATCTGGGATTATAAAACCGCTTACTCCAAGCTTTTTCGCCTCATCTATAAAATATTTAACCCCTTTATGATAAAAAGGGTTAAAATATCCCATCCATAAAGTATCTATCTTTTTTGCTATTTTTTCACTGATATATAAAGTATCCTTTATCCTAAACCCACCTTTTAAAGCCCTTACGTTTGCCTCTTCTATAACCGGACCATCGGCTACTGGATCTGAAAACGGTATCCCAAGCTCAATAGAATCTACACCATTTTCTTTCATCGCCAAAGCTAAATCTATCGTAAATTCTCTATCTGGTAAAGCTGAAGTAATATAAGCGACAAGCTTTTTCAAAAACAATCCTTTATGCCAATTTACTATAAATTTTTATCAAAATTATACCTATATTTTGATAAAATCAATAATAAATGATAATTTACGGGGAGATAATGAAGAAAAAAGAGACCATATCCACTCTTCAAAACAAAAAGGGCAAAGAGCCTATTGTGATGATCACTGCATATGACGCTCTTTTTGCCAAACTGTTTGAAGAGCATGCGGATATTATTTTGGTTGGAGATAGTTTAAATATGAGTTTTTTGGGAGAAAGCGATACTTTATCTGCCACTATTGAGCAGATGATATATCATACAAAAGCCGTTTGTAACGGAGCAAAAAATAGCTTTATTGTTTGCGATATGCCCTTTGGAACATACATAGATAAAAAAGAGGCTTTAAAAAACGCGATAAAAATCTATCAAAATACTAAAGCAGACGCGGTTAAAATAGAAGGAGGCTTGCAAAAAGCCGATATTATAAAATATCTAACCGACAATTCAATTGCCGTAATGGGCCATATTGGGCTACTTCCCCAAAATTTTAGGGGAGAGGGAGGATACAAAATAAAAGGCAAAGATGAAAAAGAGTTAAAAAAAATTCTTGCAGATGCAAAAGCCGTTGAGGAAGCAGGGGCCTTTTGCATAGTGATTGAGGGAGTAAAATCTGAGGTAGCAAAAATAGTCACAGAGCATGTAAACATTCCAACTATTGGAATAGGAGCGGGACCATATACTGACGGTCAGGTTCTTGTATGGTCTGATATGCTGGGTTTTTTTGATGAGTTTAAACCAAAATTTGTAAAAAGATATTTAGATGGGGCAAAACTTGTAAAAGATGCTTTGAAAAAATATGCTTATGAAGTAAAAAAAAGAGAATTTCCAAGTAAAGAGTTTGAGTATTAATATAAAAGAGGCAAAATGGAAAGAATAGTAGAGATTGAAAAATTTGAGGCAGAAAATAGTTTTGAAAACAGTTTAAGACCTTCAAAATGGAATGAATATATAGGTCAAGAAAAAATTAAAAAAAATCTACAAGTTTTTATAGAAGCGAGCAAAAAAAGAGAAGAAGCACTTGATCATATACTTTTTTTCGGACCTCCCGGACTTGGAAAAACCACTCTTGCTCATATCATAGCCTCTGAAATGGAAGCAAACATAAAAATAACAGCGGCTCCCATGATAGAAAAAAGCGGAGATTTAGCAGCTATTTTAACAAACCTGGAAGAGGGTGATATCTTATTTATAGACGAGATTCATAGATTATCTCCCGCAATTGAAGAGATATTATACCCTGCTATGGAGGATTTTAGATTAGATATTATTATCGGTAGCGGACCAGCAGCCCAAACGATAAAGATAGATCTACCAAGATTTACCCTAATAGGGGCAACTACGAGAGCCGGAATGATCAGCAATCCTTTAAGAGATAGATTTGGTATGCATTTTAGGATGCAGTTTTATACCCCTCAAGAGCTTTCAAAAATCGTTGAAAACGCAAGTTTAAAGCTAAATAAAAAGATTGAAAAAGAGGCGGCATTAGAGATCGCAAAAAGAAGCAGAGGCACTCCAAGAGTGGCTTTGAGACTTTTAAAAAGAGTTAGGGATTTTGCCGAAGTTGCAAACGAAGAAACCATAAAAGTGGATAGAACAAAATATGCTTTAGATGAACTTGGAGTAAATGAAAAAGGATTTGACGAGCTTGATATTAAACTTTTAAAACTTTTAGCCTCCTCAAAGGGAAAACCTCTTGGACTAAATACCATAGCCGCCGCGTTAAGTGAGGATGAAGGAACTATTGAAGATGTTATTGAACCCTATCTTTTGGCACAGGGTTATATCCAAAGAACAGCTAGGGGTAGAGTCGCTACTGTTAAAACATATGAGCTTTTAAAAATCTCACCAAATATTCAAGATACTCTTTTTTAAGGTAAGATATGAAACCTATTCACTTTCTTGGGATTTTGACTTTAATAGTAGGATATTTTGCCTATAAGGTATTTTATCCATTTTTAGAAAGTATAATTATCGCTATTTTATTGGCTATCGCAACATATAAAATAAACTATTTTTTTCTTATAAAAACAAAAAATAAAACTCTATCGGCTACTATAAGCACATTTTTGATTGCGATACTCTTTTTCGCTCCTATAGTGTATCTTATCACAACCGCGGCTACCACGATAGCTCAGCTTGATATGGAAAATATAAAAGATATATATAATAACGTTTATAGTTGGGTAAACGATTTTATATCAAACAACCGCTATTTAAAAGATACAAATATTACAGAGTATTTAGCAAAAATCGATCTAAATACCGCCGTTAATAAGCTTGTATCTATCGCCTCATTTTTAGCCGCTAAAAGTGCAAAATTTTTAAAAGATATAGTTTTGATTTTAATATTTTATTTTTTTGCAAATCTTTATGGAAAGGATCTACTGCTATATTTTCAAAAGATTATGCCTCTTTCGGCTAAAGAGAGTTCAAAAATATTTGAATCTTTGGCAAACGTAATGGGAGTTGTTTTTAGCTCTATTTTGGCAACGGCTCTTTTTGAAGGGATACTTTTTGGGATAATCGCGCAAATTTACGGATATAACGGGATAATGTTTGGGATACTTTACGGCTTTGCCTCTTTAATCCCAGTAATTGGAGGGATAATAATGTGGCTTCCCCTATCTCTTCATCAGTTTGCTCACGGAAATACATCCGCAGCGATCACAATAGCCCTATATTCGATCATAGTCATATCCATAATCGCCGATACTTTTATAAAACCAATCATTATAAAATATATCGATACGCTTTTAATCAAAAAAGAGGTTTTTATAAATGAGATGCTTGTATTTTTCTCTATTGTTGCCGGACTTGCAAGCTATGGATTTTGGGGGATGATAATAGGACCTGCGGTTTTGACTCTTTTAATCTCTATATTAAATATCTATCCTGAGATAAATGAAAAATCCTAACTTCTTTTTCTTCCTTTTTTCTTTACATATTTGATAACAAAATATGGCATAACCGCCAAAAAAATCATAAATATAAACGTAACATACAACCCTATCATATGAGTATCATTCATATACTCTCCTTTTTAAAAGATAATAATATAAAATCAAAGATATAAATATCATAACAAGCGATAAAAGCTGCCCCATAGTCATCCAACCGCAACATATAAATCCAAGCTGAATATCGGGAGCCCTAAAAAACTCGGCGATAAATCTAAAAAACCCATACAATATTCCATATAATAAAATAAGTTCTCCATTAAATCTTTTTCTTTTTCTATAAAAATATAATATTACAAATATTAAAAAACCTTCCAAAAATGCTTCATAAAGCTGAGAAGGATGCCTTAATGTCCCATTTACATAAATTCCCCAAAAAACATCTGTCTCTCTACCTATTAGCTCTTGGTTTAAAAAGTTTCCAACTCTTCCAAAAATATATCCAAGTGGAACAGATATAGCAACTATATCCATTAAAAACCAAAAATCTTTTTTATACCTTTTTGAGTATATGTAAGTAGCTACCAAAAAGCCAATAAGGGCTCCATGATAGCTCATCCCCCTAATACCTACGAAAGTACCGTTTAAAAAAGGGTTAAATATCTGCCAAGGATGGGTTAGATAATAAAAAGTGTGAGTATCATAAAAAAGTATATATCCAAGCCTTGCCCCCAAAATTACGCCGATTTCCACATATATAAAGTAGCTCTCAAGCTCTTTTTTTGAAATCGGCAATTTATCCTTTTTGACTATATATTCGGCAAAAAAGAGCGCTGTCAAAAGCGCTAAAACATACATAATCCCGTACCAATGCACGGGAAAACCAAATATATAAAAAGCTACCGGATCAAAAAAATCGTAAATTCTATTCCAATACTCCATCTATTTTAAGATTATCCTCGCGTTTAAAGGCTGAATTGGTCTATTATTTTTTCCCATAACTTTTCTCATAATATCAAGTTGCTCTTTACTCGCTTCTGCTGGAGTTTTTATAACGATCCATCTTACTCCTTCGCTACAAGGCGGAGTGGTTAAAGAGCCGCTATATCTATAATAATCAAGTTTTCTAGGAAATAAATCTCCGGGATTAAACATCTCAGCAAGCAAAGAGACATGCCCTTTTTCTTTTGGCAATTGATATAAAACTTTTTTTAATCCTCTATTTTCCCTTCCCTCTTTATACATTATGGCAATTACCGCTAAATTGCCATCTTTGTCCATATGAACAAAATGTGCTTCCATAGGGTATTGAATACCATCTATTTTATTTTCGCTTGGAGTATGAAAATGAAACTGTTTTAAAACAAACGTTTTTCCATCTATTTCTATCTTATTACCTTTATTTGTATTTACTTTGATAGTATGTCCGTTGTTTATAATACTCACGGCGTTTCCGGCGTATGTAATTTTTAGTTTTGGAAGATTTGCTTCAACAAATCTATTTAGGTCAATTGGTGACTGATTTTTGCCATCTTTACACATAAAATACTCATCTTTCAAATCCCCCCAAAATTCAGGACCGCTTGAGCCGCTATAGCTCCAATGGGCACTGTGCAATCTTTTTTGAACAGCCTTTGTGGCACTAATGGCAACTTGATTAATATCCGCAAAAACGATAGACAAAACACCTGCAAACGCCAACAATATACCTTTTTTCATTTATTACTCCTTTTTAAAGCTTGGGCTATTAACTCCAATGGATTTTTAAAAATCGTATCAACTTCATTTTGAAATAAAGAGTTACTTATCTGCACCCTACAGGCGCTACATTCTGCGGCAACTATATCCGCACCTGTCTCTTTTATCATAGCCGCTTTAGGTTTACCTGCGGCCTCGGCCAAATGAAACTTTTCGCTCTGAATAGTAACTCCTCCAAATCCGCAGCATCTATTTGGATCGCTCATCTCTACAAGAGTAAAATTTCTGTTTAAAAGTTCTCTTGGCTCTTTATAGACTCCCTGAACCTTCCTTGCATGGCAGGGATCATGATAGGTAATTTTTTTGTCAAATTTTATATTTTTTTTCTCTAAAATTTCTTTTAAATGGGTATATTTATATAACCACTCGGTAGCTAAAAATATCTTTTTGTTTAATTTTTTTGCCCTTTTTTCATAATCTTTTAAATCCCTGTTTTTAAAAAAAACTTCCCAATCATGCTTTATCATAGCGCTACATGTGGCTTCTGGGATAATAATCGCTTCAACCTCATCAATAAAACTCTCAAAATATTCTATATTAAATTTAGCCAAAGCCTCAACTGTTTCAAAATCTCCAGTAAAATATGCCGGAGCGGCGCAACATTTTTGTTTTTTTGGGATTAATATATCATATCCCAACTCTTTTAATATATAAATTAAGCTATCTCCGATCTCTGTATAATTATAATTTGCCAAACAACCTATAAAAATTGCAACCTTTTTTTTATTTGATACATTTATAGTCTCAGGATAACTGTTTAAAAAACTTTTGCTTGAGATAGAGGGCAAAAGTCTATCTTTTTTTACCATAGGAAAATTAAATCTAGGAATCAAACCTCTTTTATTTTTCTCCTCCTTCACAGCACAACTTTTAAATACGTATCCAAGTTTACTCGCTAAATCCATAGCCCATCTATGTCTTAAAAGCCAAAAAAACGCCCTTTTATACCATGCGATTCCATACTTTTTGGCTATATCGGCTCGAACCTCTTCTATTACCATATCGGTTGGAAGAGAATTTGGACATACATCTACGCAGTTTGTGCATAAAAAACAGCTCTCAAATATATCTTTTGCGTTTTTATCTAACTCCAACTCCCCTTTTTGATAATCCCCAAGAAGCTCGATAAAACCCCTTGGGCTTGTAACTTCGTCAGGATTGATCTGATGAATTGTGCATGTAGGTATACACTTTCCGCATTTTATACATTCATCGCTTATTTTAGTAAACTCAAACAAATTTCTCCTTTAAATTGAATGCTAAAAAATTTTGCAAATTTTTATACCGTTTTACTAAATACCTTTTTGGTATCTTTATGTTTTTTCAAATATGCGTCAAATACCATAGCAATATTTCTAATAAGCATCGCTCCGGTTTCGCTAACTGTTATAAAATCATCCTCTATTTTTAAAAGTTCCTCTTTTTCAAACTCTTTTAGCTCTTCTAATGAGTCTTTAAAATACTCTTTAAAATCTATATTAAACTCTTTTTCTACTCTTTTTATATCAAGTTTAAAATTTGCCATCAACTCCATAATAACCATCTTTCTTACTTTATCGTCAAAAGTAAGCTCAACACCTCTCCAAAAGGGCAATCTATCTTCATCTATAGCTTTTTCATAAAGTGCCATCTCTTTATAGTTTTGTGCATAATAATCTTCCCCCTCACCTATACTTGTTAGGCCTATTCCTATTAAATTGGCTCCCCCTTTAGTAGTATATCCTTGAAAATTTCTATGGAGTTCTCCTTTTTCTATAGCCTTAAAAAGCTCATCATCCGGTTTTGCAAAATGATCCATACCTATCATTTTATATCCGTTGCTTGTCCAAAAATCTATGATATATTTTAATATTTTTAACTTTTCTTGAGGGGAAGG
Source organism: Nitrosophilus sp. (assembly GCF_982775275.1). Taxonomy (NCBI): domain Bacteria; kingdom Pseudomonadati; phylum Campylobacterota; class Epsilonproteobacteria; order Nautiliales; family Nitratiruptoraceae; genus Nitrosophilus; species Nitrosophilus sp. Next base: position 8,033 of record NZ_CEXZHP010000010.1, on the reverse strand, counting down.
AAGAGTAGTTTCATCAATCTTTCTCATAGTCTTTTTCATCCATGGCACATGAGCATAATTAAAAATCGCAAGTCTATCTGGATCTAACTTTAAAGTAAGTTCAAGTGTCTTTTTAAAACTATCTAATGTTTGAAAAGGGAGTCCATAAATCAAATCTATATTTATACTTTTTATGCCATACTCTCTTGCAAGATCTACGGCCCTTTTTGTTATCTCAAAACTTTGTATTCTATGAACGGCCATCTGCACGCTCTCATCAAAATCTTGCACACCAAAACTTACTCTATTAAACCCCCCTTCAACTAAAACTTCCATCTGCTCTTTTGTTAAAAATCTTGGATCTATCTCACAACTAATTTCTGCTTCTTTACTGAAATTTGGAAATCTATTTTTTATATGGGCAATTATCTCTTTTAATTGCGCAGCAGAAAAGAAAGTTGGAGTTCCTCCTCCAAAATGGAGTTGTATAACCTCTCTTTTGGTATTTAAATATTTTTTTAATATATCCATCTCTTTTTTTAAATATTTTATATATCTATCCTTTTTTCCCTCTTTTGAGGTAAATACAACATTACATCCGCAAAAATAGCATGCGCTTCTACAAAAAGGAAGATGAAAATATAAAGAAAGGGGTTTGTTTGGATTTTGCTCTTTTAATTTTTGTATATATCTATCATATGTAAAATCCTCGCTAAACTCTACAGCGGTAGGATAGCTTGTATATCTAGGTCCCGGTTTTGAATATTTGGCAAATTTTTCAAAATCAATCATTTTTTCCTCTTTAAATTTAATACAACATCTAAGATTAGCTTTGCTCTTTAAACCCTAAATCTTTTAGTTTCAAAAAAAGATTTGGATGATTCTTTTTTATATCTTTAATTAGCTTTTTTATATCGATATCTAAAAGATGTTTATCTTTGCTTTTTGAGAGTCTATTTTGAATCTCTTGCATTGCAACCACCCATACATCGTTAAAATCTACCGGCAGATTTTCTAAAATTGCTTTTTCAAGTTTTAAATTGAAATTTTCATATTTTGTTTTTCTCAAAGAGTTAATCAACTCCATAATGGACTCCAAAGAGGACAATACATAAACTTTGTTATCCTCTCCGATTACAAACCAAGGTGCTTTTGAATCCCATTTTCCTTGTAAAAGTTCCAATATTTTTTTATTGGGATCTTCTGCGTCGGTAATTTTTACAACCGTTAAATTTTTTGCATCTACAATGCCGAGTTCATCGGCCATTTTATTGATATTTTCTAATAAATTATCTCCATCTATATTTTTTAACTGCACATTCCCTCCATTAATGCCTATTTTTATCCAACCAAACCATTATACCTTTTTGAGCATGCAATCTATTTTCCGCCTCATCAAAAATCTCATTGGCATGCTTTTCAAAGACCTCTTCGCTTACCTCATATCCTCTATAAGCAGGGAGGCAGTGTAAAAAAATTGCATCTTTTTTTGCTAAATTCATAAGATTCTCATCCACCATAAACCCTTGAAAATCTTTCAATCTTTTCTCTTTTTCATTTTCCTGCCCCATACTAATCCATGTATCTGTAGTTACCACATCCGCATCTTTTACGGCCTCTTTTGGATCGTTTAAAACAGATATTTTGGCTTTGCTTTTTTGCGCAAAATTTAGTGCTTCTTTTAAAATCTCTTCTTTTGGCTCATACCCTTTTGGAGTTGCCACTCTTAATTCAAAACCGAGTTTACTTGCTAACATTAGCCAACTATGAGCCATATTGTTTCCATCTCCTACATAAGCTACGATGGGATTTTTATCTTTATTATATTCTATCATCGTCAAATAATCAGCCATTAGCTGAACCGGGTGATAATCATCACTCAATCCGTTAATTACCGGGACTTTGCTATATGCCGCAAACTCTTCAAGTTTTGAGTGTTCATAAGTTCTTATCATAACCAAATCGCACATTCTAGATATAACCCTCGCGGTATCTTTAATAGGCTCTCCCCTTCCCATCTGAATATCGTTTTTGCTTAAAAAAAGGCCTATTCCGCCAAGTTGGTATATGCCAACTTCAAAACTAACCCTGGTTCTAGTTGAGCTTTTTTCAAATATCATAGCAAGGGTTTGTCCCTCAAGATACGGCACAAACTCGCCTCTTTTTGTTTCTGCTTTTATATCTTGCGCTATTTTTATAATTTCTAATATCTCATCTTTACTAAAATCTTTAAGTGTTAAAAAATGCCTCAATTTGATTCCTTTGAAAAAAATAAAAAGTAATTATACAATAAGAGATTGAAAATTTAGAATTAGACATAGGACATTGGTAAACTAGAATTTGGAATTGGCGATTTTCCAACTTCCCATCCAACTACTTAACTACCAAACCACTCAACCACTCAACCATTTTAACCACTCAACCACTCAACCGTTTTAACTTTTTTAACCATTTTAACCAAAATCAATCACCCTATAACCCCATCTTACCGGGATTTAATATATTATTTGGATCAAAAGCTTTTTTTATCGCTCGAAAAAGATTTAGCTCCTCTTGGCTAAAAGCCATTTTCATAAAAGGAGCCTTACTTAAACCAATTCCATGTTCTCCGCTAAGAGTTCCGCCTATTTTTATAGTCATTTCAAATATCTCTTCTATAGCCTTATAGCCTATTTCTACCTGAGCTTTATCATCTTTATCTACCATAACGTTAGTATGAACGTTTCCATCTCCCGTGTGTCCAAAGCATGGTATTTTTACGCCATATTTTTTAGAGATCTTCTCAACCTCTTTTAGATATTTTGGGAGCATACTTCTTGGAACGGTAACATCTTCGTTTATCTTTTTACTTCCATAGATTGTGATACTTTGACTTGCATTTCTTCTTGCAAACCATATATCGGCCGCCTCTTTTTCATCTTTTGCGACCTTAAACTCTCTACAGCCGTTTTCAAAAAAATATTTTTTCAAAAGAGAAATTTGATAATCTATCTCCTCTTCAACATTTCCGTCTATATCGCTTATCAATATCGCACCTGCATCAATAGGCAGTCCTTTTTGAAACTTCTCTTCTACGGCTCTAATGGTTAAATTATCCAAAAACTCCATCGCTACAGGATTTGCCCCGCCTGCTAAAGATTTATATACTGCGTTCATAGCATCTTCCACGCTATCAAAAACACCCATCACGGTTTTTGTTAGACGAGGTTTTGACAAAAGTTTTAAAGTAATCTCCGTAATTACGGCCAAAGTTCCTTCACTTCCAACCAGTATACCAGCCAAATTGTAACCTGCAACATCTTTTATAGTTTTTTTGCCGGCTCTAATAATATCTCCATTTGGCAAAACGGCTCTTAAAGCCATTACATAATCTTTTGTTATTCCATATTTTGCGGCTCTCATCCCTCCGGCGTTTTCGGCAACATTTCCACCTATTGTAGAGTATTCTTGGCTTGCGGGATCTGGAGGATAAAAAAGTCCGACCTTTTCAACCTCTCTTTGAAGATCTTTGTTTATGACTCCCGGTTGAACTACCGCAACCATATTTTCCATATCAATTTCTAAGATCTTATTCATATATTTTTCCACGGCAAGCACAATACCCCCTTTTACCGGAAGCGCTCCTCCGGTAAATCCGCTTCCGGCTCCCCTTGGGACAACTGGAATTAGATGTTTGTTGCAATATTTTAAAATTTTGCTAACATCCTCTTCATTTTTTGGAAAAACCACAGCATCGGGTTTAAAATGCTCTCTTGTGGCGTCATATGAGTAGGCTAAAAGATGGGCTTTGTCCGATTTTACGTTCTCTTTTCCGATCAATTCTTCTAATTTTTTTATATGTTTATCTTCTATCATCTTAACTCCAAAAGATTGGTATAATAATTATCATAATCTTTTATTTCGCTTGCTCCGTAAAAGCTAAACCATCCAGACTCTATCTCTTTTAATCTACTATAAAATGGAAGTTTTATTTTTGTCCTATCTACCGTTATATTTTCACTCTCTACGCTTTTTAAACTATAACAATCTACAAAATAGCCTCTATTCTTTATCGCAAAATACAAAATTCCAACTGCGTATCTGTTGCAAAAGTTCTTAAAATCCTCTTTAGTAGGTGCTGGGTTGTTGGATTTTGAAAGTTCTGCTGCAAAAAGGTCTGGATGCATCCACTCTATTTTTGGATGTTTTTTTACTATATTTTCGTATGTTTTAAAATTTGGCGCTATAATCAACCCTCTATCATATAGATAATTTAAAATAACTTTATCCCCGGCTCTTGGAGCGATATTTGGCGTTGGGAGATTTGGCTGTTTTAAAGCGTCAAATACTCTAAAGGCGATTTTGTCTTTTTCTATTAACTCGGCTCTTGCCACAATTGTTGAGTGCTCTTTGTCAAAATAGTGCACTACAACCCCGCTACTACCGATAGGCGCCTCACAATTTTCAATATTTGCCGTAAAGTTTGAGCTTTTAACGATTTTACTATCTATGTTTG
>NZ_CEXZHP010000010.1:0-3459 GCF_982775275.1 Nitrosophilus sp. | reverse complement strand
TTTTCAATATTTGCCGTAAAGTTTGAGCTTTTAACGATTTTACTATCTATGTTTGGCTTAATATCCCCAAAAATTATTGAAACAAAAGCGATAAAAAGTATAATTTTTTTCACAATATCTCCTATTATTTATGGTTTGAGAGATTATATCAAAAAAAGATTAAGAAAATTAAAACAATCTTTGCAACTTTTATAGCATAAGTTTAAGTCCTTTTTTGGTAAAATAGCAAATTTTAGATACCCGTTTTGGAGCAGTAGATGAGAATATTTTTAGCGCTTTTGACAATATTTTTAACTTTTGTCTATGGCGCAAAGCTGGAAGAGCATAAATGGAAAAGCGGCGAGACACTTTTAACTTTTCTAAAAAGAAACTCCCTTCCTCAAAAACTCTATTATGATTTGGATAGGGAGACAAAAGAATTAGCCGATGAGATAATTGCAGGTGTTAGATATTATATCTTAAAAGATAAGGATAAAATAAAACAAATTTTAATACCTATAAATGAAGAGCTACAAATCCATATATACCAAAAAAACGGAAAATATAAGTTTGAATTAACGCCTATTATTTATCAAAAGATTAGAGACTCTTTCGTTCTTGAGATCGAAAAATCCCCATATTTTGATATCGTTAAAAAAACCGGCGACAAAAAACTCGCAAACGAGTTTGTCAGCGCTTTTAAAAATAGCATAGATTTTAGAAGATCCCTAAGAAAAGGGGATAAAATCGCAATAATTTATAACGAAAAGAAAAGATTGGGAAAAGTTTTTGGTATGCCTCAAATCGAGGCTGCTATGGTAGAAACTAACGGTAAAAAACATTATATATATCTATTTGAGGGAAGATATTATGACGAAAAAGGGAGAGAAGTTGAAGGTTTTTTATTGAAAAGACCGGTAAGACACGCAAGAATTACCTCAAAATTTACGTTAAGAAGATGGCATCCCATCTTAAAAAAATATAGAGCTCATTTGGGAGTGGATTTTGGGGCAAGAAAAGGAACTCCGATTATGGCTGCCGGAAGCGGAAGGGTGATATTTGCCGGTAGAAAAGGTGGCTATGGGAAAACTATCATCATTAGGCATCAAGACGGATATAAAACCCTCTATGCCCATTTATCGAAATTTAGAAAAGGCATTAGAAGAGGAAAATATGTAAAACAGGGGCAAATTATCGGCTATGTAGGAAATACCGGATTGAGCACCGGACCTCATCTTCATTTTGGATTGTATAAAAACAACAGACCCATAAATCCTTTAAAAGTGGTAAAGATAACAAAAAGCAAGCTATCTTCAAAAAAAAGAAAAAAATTTTTAGCTCAAGTTTCAAAATATAAAAAAGAGTTAGAAGAGACTATAAAATTTGCCCACTCCCCCAAAAAATATGAAGAATTCTCTTATGCCATAAATCTGCAAAAAGAGAAAAAATCCATCATAAAGGAGGGGAATGATGGATAAATTTAAATTTTCTATAGTAGGAGAAAAGATCAAAAATATAATAAAAAATAAAAAAAGCGAAAAATTATCCTCTCCAGAGATAGCGGATTTTTTAAAAAAATTGAAAAAAGAGGATGAAAAGGCTTTTTATGAATATTTAAAAAAATTACCAAAAGAGATACTTGGAGAAGTTTTACTTGAACTACCAGAATCCATAAAAGATGACGCCATTAGAAATCTTGACGCAAAAAAATTAACCGATGCGGTTGAAGAGCTCGAATCTGACGACGCAACGGATTTGATAAAGGATATTGAAGAAGTTGATGAAAGTTTAGAAAGAAAAGTTTATGAAAATCTAAGCCAAGAGTATAAAGAGGATATTAGTAAATTAAGCATATATGAAGAGTCTCAAGCCGGTGCTTATATGCAGCTTGAGGTTTTTGAGGCAAAACTTGACGAAACTATAGAAGATGCGGTTAAAAGGCTTAGAAAATTAAAAAATGAGGGTGAACTTGAAAATATCCAGCAGGTATATGTGGTTGACGATGATAGGCATTTAAAGGCAATCATTCCTTTAGGGGATTTGATAACTTTTGATTTTAACAAAAAATTTAAAGATATCATAAAAAAGGGAAATTACGAACCTATAACCGTTAGAGCCGCAGAACCTATAAAAGATGTAATAAAAAAATTTGAAGATTACGATCTTCCTGTTATTGCAGTTGTGGATGATCAAGGAAAGCTGCTTGGTAGAATAACTTCCGATGATATTATAGATTTGATAGAAGAGCAAGCAACCGAACAGATCTATAACTTAGCGGGAGTCGAAGAGGAAGCGGAAGAAGAAGATGATATTAAAATAGTTACTAAAAAAAGGGCCTGGTGGCTTTTTATAAATCTTTGGACCGCCATTTTAGCCTCTATCGTTATAGGCCTTTTTGACGAAACTATCCAAAAATATGTGGCACTTGCGGTTTTGATGCCCATTGTTGCTTCAATGGGCGGAAATGCAGGAACTCAAACTTTAACGGTTGTAGTAAGGAAACTAGCCCTTGGAGAGATAGAGTGGGAAAACGCAAAAGAGGCGTTAATCAAGGAGAGTTTAATAGCTCTTTTTAACGGACTTATTTTTGCGATAATCATGGGAGCTATAGCGTGGATTTGGTTTGGCGATCATATGCTTGGCGTAGTTATAGCTTTAGCTATGATAATAAATCTTTTTGCGGCAGGTTTTTTTGGTGCTACAATTCCGCTTTTTTTAAAAAAAATCGGAGCCGATCCGGCAGTTGGTAGTAGCGTTTTATTGACTACCGTTACGGATGTTGTGGGATTTTTTGCCTTTTTGGGTCTTGCTAAAGTAATACTCCTTAGTTAAGGGTATATTTTGAATATAAAAATTTTAGATATAAAGCCTTTAAAAGATGGAAAATATATAAAACCCTTAAAAATTGAGTATTTGCAAAAGGGCAAATTAAAAAGATGGGAAGTTATAAAAGCTCACGATAGCGTGGCTGTGTTGATCTTCCATAAAGAGAAAAAATCTTTTATACTCGTAAAGCAGTTTAGACCCGCACTTTATGTTGAACATAACCGCTTTTTTACATATGAACTGTGCGCTGGAATCGTAGATAAAGATAAAAGTTTAAAAGAGATAGCAAAAGAGGAGATTTTAGAAGAGACCGGCTATGAGGTGGATATCAAAAATATTAAAAAACTTACCTCTTTTTATACTTCTGTTGGATTTGCCGGAAGCAAACAGACTCTTTTTTATACGGAAGTTTCTCAAAAAGACAAAATTAATAACGGCGGCATCGATGATGAAGAGATAGAGGTAGTTTATCTAAAAGTAAACGAAGCAAAAAAGTTTATGTATGATGAAAGCATACCTAAAACTCCGGGACTGCTTTTTGCTTTTTGCTGGTGGTTTGAGAAATTTAATTGAGTATTCTGAAAAATTACTAAATTTCACTCAAGTCAGATGCGATTTTTGCTAACGCAACGTTTGAAAATTTTATTAAAAAGT
>NZ_CEXZHP010000009.1:0-20154 GCF_982775275.1 Nitrosophilus sp. | reverse complement strand
CTCTTAAAAAGAATTTCGACTATCAATTATCTGTTTGGATAGATGAAAATGAAAATCCTTTGGGATGGGGAGAGTTGAGGTTTGAGGAGTAAAAATGAATTGGTTCGAAGATATTAAAAAAAATACTTTTATGAAAGTTAGATTAGAAAATGGACAAGAGTTTGAATTTGTTTTTGAAGAAGTAGTTAATGGTATAGTAAAAGGCAAATTAAATAATGGAAAAATCAAAAAATTCAAAGAAGATAAAATTGAAGATTTAGAAGAAATTGAGAATACTTCTCAAATCTCAGAGTTGCTTACTATTAATGTAATTGAAAAAGAATCTTCTAATAAAGACATTTATAATATTTCAAATTCTTTTTTATATAAAATTGATAACAATATTTTAACCCCGATTGATTTTAAAGGGAAAGAAGAGTTCAAAAATTTAAATGAGAATAATGCAAATTTATATTCACAATTAATAGCTTTATATGATTCATATATTTATGCTAAAAAAATTAATGAGTTAGATATAAAATATGATAGAACTAAACGAATACTTAATAAATTAAATAATTTATTAAAAGAATTTGATTATGAAGAAATAGATAAATTTTTGGCATATATTTTACAAGAAGTTGATACTTCATATTTAGAATATTTCAAAAAGAAACCTGCAGATTTTTATTGTTATAAAAACGATATATATTATTTTTATAAAAGAAATAATAAAAGTGGATTTATATTAGTTGAGTGTCTATTTAAAGATTTTTATTTAGATGAAGAGGTAGAAAATGAATGGTTTTATGGAGTAAAAAACATTACAAATTTTAATTCAATAAAAATTTTGGAATATCAATATGAAGTTTGGGATAAATTATCTATAAAACATAAAAACTTATTAGAAGAAAGTATAAATTATATTGCAAATAAAAACAAAATTAATGTTACAGGGAGTGTTGGTGAAAAGATTAAAAAGTTAAAAGAATATATTATTCCAAATGAAGATTATAAATTGCAGCAAAAAATTATTAAAAATTTTGAAAATAATTTTAAAATAAATAAAAAAAATATAGATAATAGTTTCGGTTTTAATCATTTTGCAGAATCTTTAATAAGTAGTTTTAAAAATGAAGATTCTTTTAAAAATGATTTTTTAGATCCAAATGGAACAATAAAAGTATATTTTCAAGATAAAAAGTTTGGATTTATAGAAGATTCAAAAGGTTTAAAATATTATTTTTCTATACATAATATAATAGATGATGAGTTAAAAGATAAATTGGAAAATAGTACTAAAATCAAAAAAAATATAGAAGTTTGTTTTTCAATAGGAGTTAATTATAGAGGTAATATTGCAAAATCAATACATTTGTCAAAAACAGTAAAAGAAATATTACAGTATGTAAAAAAATTAAAAAAAGAAAAAAATTTATTGATAACAAAAGATTTGTTAGAACAAATTTTATCTCAGTATCCAAATAATTTAGAAGCTAAATATTTATTTAACGAAATCGAAAGAGAACGTATAAATAAACAAACTTATCAATCTTATAATTATGGATATTATAGAAAAGCAAAAGATGCCAAAGATAGAAAAGATTACGATACAGCAATAAAATATTACAAACTTGCTTATGAAAATAATGAAAAACTTGAAAGCACTATAAAGGATTTAGCTGTAACATACTATGAAAACGGTGAGATTGAGGAAAGTAGAAAATTTATTTTAGAAAATGAAAGTAAACTTTCTAAAACATCTACAACATATAATTTTTTAGAAAATTTATATTATTCAATAGGAGATTACGAAAAATCGATAAAATATTTAGATAAATTATTGAAAATAAATACAAACAATAATAAACATATAATTTTACTTGGTAAAAAAGCATCTTGTTATATAAAACTAAATCAATTAGATTTAGCAAAAAAAATACTAAAAGAAATACTTTCAATTCAACAAGATAATGCATATGCTAAAAAGCTTCTTGAACAAATTGAATCAGGTAATAAAGTAGAAGAAATTTATATTTATTCTTTTGGAGGAGGATTTAGTAAATTTATAGAAAATACTTTAAATGAATATGAGGAATATAAAGGAGTTCGATCTGTTATAAAAGAAAATAAAAATTTTAGTGAAGAAACTCTAAAAGAGATTAGGGAAATAATAAAAACAGCTGGTAAAGCAAGAGCGGAAGAAAGAGCTGAATATTTGTTAACAGAAGCAAAGTTGTTGCAATTAATAAAACCTAATGAAGAAAGTTTATTAAAAAATACATTAGCGAAATATTGTAATGCAATGGCATTAAGTCATATAAATAAAAATTCTTTTCCAGAAGTTATCAAGTTTTTTTATTTAGAATCATTTTCATTAGAAGAGGAATGGAGAAATTTAGCAAGGCAACTATATAATTACATAGTTAAAATTATTAACAAAGAGGATATCGATTTTTCAATAGAATTAGATGAAATAGTTGAATTTAGTTTGCCAAAAATTATAAAACAAGCATTGAAAAATAATAAAAAAATTTTTATCAATGAAATTATTGATATTATGATGACCAATCATAATTTAATAAATGAAATTATAAAAGTTCTAAAACAAGAAAATATGAATAATTATTTTATTGAATATTTCGATAAACAAATTGATAATATTGATAATCTTTTTAAAAATTTGATTGATAAAAGAAAAAGAAAACATGATGATTGGTTTAGCAAAATTAATAGCTTATTAAAAGTTGATGGAATAGAAAATTTAAATATACAATTGCAAGCCGTATTGAAAGATTTAAAAAAAGATTGGTTAAGTCATCTAGATGGACATAGATTAAAAAGGATAGAAGGAGACATTACTGAAGATTTAAATAATTATTTAAGACAAAAAACTTTTGATGATAAAGAAAGAACTAAGAATTACTTAATTACGAAAATTAATGAACTTATAGATGATATTAAAAAATATCCTACTAAATTTTCATATGAAGGATATAAACCACTTTTAGAGCATTTAGAAAAAATAATCCAACAATCATTTAAAGAGATATTAAAATCAAGTATCCCAGAAATTGAATTAAAGGTTTTAGGTGATTTTGTAGTAGATAAAAATGATGTTTTAATTCAATTAGTAGTTAGAAACTCACAAAATAGTTCACCTATTTCAAACATAAAAATTTCTATTATAGAAAATGATGATTTAAAGTTTCCTCAAAAACTTATTGAGAGTTTTGAACTGTTAAGAGGAGGAAATGAAAAAATTTTTAAGCTGAATTTAAAAGTTTCAAATAGGGTTATAGAAAATAAAGCTGCAGATGTTATATTTAAAATAAGTTATAAAATTGTTGTAACAGATGAAAATACTGAAAAAGAGTTTAAACTTCCAATTAGGTTGTATAAAAGTGAGGAATTTGAAAAAATAGAAAATGTATATGCTCCGGTAGCTGAAGGAGGGCCTGTTAAAGATGAATCAATGTTTTTTGGAAGAGATGAGTATATAGCAAATATTATTGATTCTTTAACAACTTCAAATACAAAAAGTATAATAATTTATGGACAAAAGAGATCTGGAAAATCAACAGTTCTTTATCATCTTAAAAAAGAGTTAGAAAAAAAAGAAAATGCTTTTTGTATTGATTTTAGTATGGGAGAAATTATTGATGATATATCCGGTAATTTTGTAGGATTTTATTATAAAATACTATCTAAAATAGAAGAAAAGTTAGAAGAATTAGAATTTGATGGTTTTGAAACCATTCCTTTTGAAAAACCTTCCATCGAAAAACTTCAGCAAGCGCCAGCCATCATATTTGATGAAAGTATTAAGAATTTTTATAAACAATTTAAAAATAACGATTTTTGGAAAAATAAAAAACTAATAATACTTATTGACGAATTTACTTATATATATACTAGCATAATTAAAAATAAATTATCAGAAAATTTTATGAAAACTTGGAAAGCTTTTATTGAAAAAAATATTTTTTCCGCTGTTTTAGTTGGTCAAGATGTTACTCCTAAATTTAAAGCAATGTTTCCAAATGAATTTGGAGTAACAGAAGATAAAAGACTTACATATTTATCAAAAGAAGATGCAAAAAAACTTATTGAAAAACCTATTTGGGATAAAAAAAGAGATAGTAGTAGATACTTAGGAAATGCAGTAGATAAAATTATCAACTATACTGCATGTAATCCGTATTATCTACAAATGTTTTGTTCAAGAGTAGTTGATTACATGAATAGAAAAAAAGCTATTAATGTCACTGAAGCAGATGTAGAAGAAGTTTTTTATTCGTTTATAGAAGGAAGTGAAAGTTTAACTGAAGATAAGTTTGATAATTTATTGACTGCAGGCGATGCGGATATTAATGCATTTAATGTTGAAGATGTGAAACATATACTAAAACAAATAGCTAAAGAATCGAAATTATCTGGTTTTTGTTCATATGATAAACTATTTTTTGAAGATACTAATTTACTAAATAATATATTAGAAGACTTGTTAAAAAGAGAAGTTATTTCACAAAGAGATAATACTTATAAAATAAAAGTGGAGATGTTTGAACAATGGTTATTAAAGCATTAATAGATTACAACCCTTTAAGTGACTGTGGCAATATAGTAAAAAAAGAGAGATTTGTAGGTAGAATAAAAGAAATTGAAGTTATAAAAAATAGAGTTTTATCAAAAAATAGCGGTAATATTGCAGTAATGGGATTGCCAAGAGTTGGAAAATCCAGTTTGGTTTGGAATGCGCTTTTACTTGAAAATTTTGAAAATTTTATTATTATTTACGTAAATGTAGGTTCCATAGAAAGTTCTGATGAATTTTTTAATATACTGATAAATAAAGTATTTAGTGAAATTGAATTTTTAAATAATTTTAATCAGAAACAATTAGAAATATTATCAAAGTTAAAGAATAAAATATTTGATACAAAGATAAATTTGGAAAAAAAAGAGTATATTGAAAAGTTTTTTAAATTTTTAACAAAAACAAATTTATATTTTGTTTATGTTTTAGATGAATTTGATCATGTAGCTTCGATATTTAAATTAGAAAACTTTCAGTTTTTAAGAGAATTAGCAATAAAGCCTAATATAAATTTATCTTTTGTAACAATATCCAGAAGAACAATTGAAGAAATTGAACTTTTAAATTTAGATGCTTTATCAAAATTAGCAGGAATTTTTTCTTATTTAAATTTAGGATTATTTACAAAGGAAGAATTTAATTTATATTGGAAACGTTTAAAAAGCCTTGGTATTGATACAGATGAGGAGTATCAAAATAAAGTCTATTACTATACCGGATATTATCCTTATTTAATAGATTTATTCAATTATGAAGTAATCAATGAAATTTTAATAGAAAAAAATATAAATATTATGGAAGTTATTTCTAATAAAATTCAACTTAATTTTTACCATCATTATGATCATATCATAAATCTACTAAAAGAAGAGAAGCTTTATGATAAATTGATCCAAGTATTAATTGGTCCTATTTATGATTTAGATCAAAAATCTATAGAAAAATTGGAAAAATTTGGATTGATTAATAAAATAAATGGTAAATATCAATGTTTTTCACAATTTTTTTACGAATATATTCAATTAAAACAAAACGAAATAGATTTTTGGCCACTGTGGTCAGAAACTGAAACAAAAATAAGAGAAGTTATAAAAATTTATATTGATGATAAATTTGGAAAAAATTGGGAAGTAAAATTTATTGAAAAATTTCCCAAGAAAAAAGATGCATTGGAAAGATTAAAAAAAACAAGAGATAAAAACAAAAGAACATTTAAAGAAAAAGCATCGGATCATTTAGTTGATTATACTTATCCAGCAGATATGTTTGAAATTTTTATATCAAGTGATTGGGGGTATTATCAAAATATTTTTCAAGGACAAAAAAAAGACTGGAAACAGATATTTGATCATTTAGCAAAAATTAGAAATCCTATAGCACATAATAACAGTTATTTTCTAAATTCATCTGATAAAAATCTTGCAATTTCATATTGTGAGAAAATTCTTAATAATATTAAGGATTAAAAAATGAACTTTATTTTAACAACTTGCGGATTGAGCATATTGACAAACTATTTAAAAAATTTAAGATATTTCCAAATGAGGTATATAAATATTTAGAATCAGTAAACAGCTCTTTTATAAATTAATATTTCTATACCTCATCTTTATCCTTGACAAAAAGGACAAAAGATTATCTAATTATCCTTATTAAAAAGGATAAAAATGAAAGAAGTTTTTAAAAGATTAATAAACGATTTTAATTTACAAAGATATAAAAAATATAAAACCAAGAGAGTTTAAAGCTTTGGTTGAGGCTATGGAGTATTTTAAAATGAATAACTCTTATCTAATAACCAAAGATAAAGAAGATATTAAAAAAATAGATAACAAAACTATTGTTATAATGCCGCTTTATAAGTGGCTTTTAGAATTTAATAAACATACCTGACAAAATATGTCAAGAAAAATTGGTAAAATATTATAGGAGGGATATATTATGGCAAAGATATTAGTTAGCTTACTTGGTACAGGAAAAATGGCAAGTGGAGATTATGAAAAAAACAGATATGAAGTAACAGATTACATTTTAGATGGCAAAATATATAAAGAAAGAACCTTTTTATCAAGTGCAATTATAGAACATTATAAAATTGATAAAGTCTATTTTATTGGAACAAATAGATCAATGTGGGATAATATTGCAGAGAAATTTAATGCAAATGAAGAGTATATTTTAGATATTTTGGAAAAAAAAGATAATTTTTCTTTACAAGAGAGTGATTTAGAAGAATTAAATAAAAATATTACGGATATACTTGGTAACAGTTCTAAATGTTTTATAGTAAAAGATGGAGAAAATGAAGAAGAACTATGGAATATATTTGAAAAATTTTTGGAAATATTAGAGCATATTGATAATGATGATGAGGTGTATTTTGATATTACGCATTTGTTTAGGTCATTATCGGTAATGAGTTTTGTAATAGCAGAATTTGGACAAACATATAAAAACTTTAAATTAAATGGAATCTTTTATGGAATGCTTAAAAAAGATGAGCCTTCTTTGATTATAAATATAAATATGTTTTTTGAGCTTCTTGAGTGGGCAAAAGCATTTGAAGAGATAGAAAAATTTGCATCTTTTAATAGATTAATATTTTTATCTCAGCAAAAATTGCCTAAAAATGCTTTTAATAGTTTAAATAATTTAAATTTAGCATTTAATATTGCGAATATGACTGCTATTTATAAAGCAATAAAACAATTACAAACAAATTTTAACAGCTTTAAAAATAATGAAGATAAAATTATATCTTTACTTACTCCGAGATTCGAAAAATTTATTAAAAGATTTTTAAAAAATAGTTTAAGTGAATTTCAGTTTGAGTTGGCTAAATTTTTTAGTGAAAAAAACAATTTTGCATTAGCTTATATTGCATTGGCTGAGGCAATAGTAACTTATGTTTGTGAAAAAAAGAACCTTGATGCAAATAAAAAGGAAGATAGAGATAAAGCAAAAGAGATTATAAAAGAAGGATTTGATAAATCATATCCATATTCACATCCAAAAAATAAGTTTGCAAAGTTATTTTTTAATCAAATTAATAAAATTAGAAATAATATTGCTCATCAATTAGAAACAACAAAAAATCCAAAAGATGATATTTATAATTTTGAAAAATATTTTAAAAAGAGTAAAAAATATCTTAAAGAGTTATTTTAACTAAAAAACTCTCTAACTCGTAATTTCTATACGACTTAATATATTAAAATTCCTCCAAATGCTTAAGGAGGAATTATGAATAAACTATTAGCAGATGCTTTAAATTTAAACGAATTAAAAAACTTTTCTAATCGTGTAGATAATGAAATAGCTAACGCTATTAGTAATATTACTTCACAAGCTAAAAAATACAAAAACAATACATTTGCATCTCAAACAGGATTTGTTGCTGAAGAAGTTCATATAGGTTCTTTTAATATTAATAGTGCATTTAAAAGAAGCTCTTTAAAAGCTGTAAAAGAGAAAAACGGTTGTCATGGTGATTATAAAATTTTAAAAGGTAAAAAAGTTGTTGCAAAAGGCGAATTTAAACACTATAACACTGCAGAACAAACAGAAAATGCTATGAGAGGCTACGATAATAGAGATTTAATAGGTCCTAAAGATCAAGTAGAAGATATTAAAAAAATTGCAAGAAAAAAGTATTTGAAAAACAAAACAACAAGACCAAAAGTGGCAAAAGAGCATAAAATTGTTGAGAAAAAAGTAAAAAATAGTATTAAAAAAGAGAATGTTTCTTCTAAAGCAAAAACTTTAAAAGAGCAAAGAAAAATTACAAAAAAAGCTGTTAAAGGCAAAGTGGAAGCAAAAGATATATTACCTGATTTTAAAGATAGTTTGGCTGGAAGTATAAAAAGTGGTGCAATAGAAGGTGCAAAAACTGGTGCAACTATTGGTGGATTGTTTAGTGCAACAATTAATATATTAGAAGTTTCAAATGGGAAAAAAGAGATGAAAGAAGCTTTAATAGATACAACAAAAGATATTGCTATTAGTGCAGTAGATAGTGGCATAAAAAATGCAGTAGGAAGTGCTGCCAAAACTTCTGGAATATATTTGGCTGAAAAAGTAGCTAACGAAACAGCAAAAAAAGTGCTAAAAAGCTCTGCACCAGCAATATTGGCATTTAGTGCTGTAGATATTGCTAAAGAGACATATAAATATGCAAATGATGAAATTGATGGTGAAGAGCTTGCAAAACAATCTGCAAAAAGTGTTGTTACAGGTGTTAGTGCTTGGGCTGGTGCAGAAGCTGGAGCTATGGCAGGAGCTACGATTGCTGGTCCGGTGGGAGCTGCAGTAGGTGGTGTAGTTGGTGCAATTGCAGCAAGTTTGAGCATTAGCTCTTTATTTGATTGGTAAAAAAATAAAATTTATAATAAGTCGTATTTTTATGACGAGTTGTAAAGTTATAATTCGTTAAATTAATTTCAAGGAGAAATCTATGGCAACAAATCTTACAAATCTTGATACATTTAATAGCGATTTAACAAAAGAGCAAAGAGCTATTTTTAATGCTATTGTAAACGAAGTAATTGCCATAGAAGAGAGATCTCTATTAAAAAATGTAGACTTCCAAGAGAATTTTTTATCTTTAACTGGTGCTGCTGGTACAGGAAAAAGCTACCTTACAACAAGAATAATCGATTTTTTTGCTAAAAATAGTGATATATTACATTATGGCGTATGTGTAACTGCACCAACCCATAAAGCTGTTAGCATTTTAAGAGATATGTTTTTTAGTAAAGATAGATCTAAAAATGTTAGAGTTACTACAATTCACTCTTTTTTATGCATTAAGCCTTTTAAAGATTATAAAACAGGCGAGGAGAGATTTAGAGTAGATAATACTATCAAAGAAAAACCGATTGCATCTTTATTGATTGTTGATGAAAGCTCTATGATTTCTACAGAATTATTCAAATATATAGTAGAGGCTTATCAAGAAGGTAGAATAAATAGCGTATTATTTGTTGGTGATGAGTATCAGTTGTTACCGGTAGATAATAAAGGTTTAGAAAAAAATATTATTTATACTTTAAAAAAGAGTTTTAAACTTGATAAAGTTGTAAGACAAGCCGCAGATAGTAATATTATTAAAGCAGCTACTGAGTTAAGAAATAGAATAGAAAATAAAGATTACATAAATATATACAATTTGCTAAAAAAATATGAGAGTAAAGAGATAGAATTTATAAATAATAAAGATGATTTTATTAAAGATTTTACAAAAAACAAAGAGTGGTATTTAGAAGATAAAATTATTGGCTCTTATTATAATAACTCTGTAGATGGATTTAATAATATTATAAGAAAAATTTTTTGGAAAGAGAATGGAGTTGATAATCCTACACAATTTATGATAGGTGATTTTATTAAATTTAAAAGTCTGTATGCTCTTAATGATATAACACTTTATGTAAACGAAGAGATAGTAGTATTAGAGAGTGTAGAATTAAAATATAATGAAGTGTTAGATATATACTATTGGGAGTGCAAAGCAGTTAATAAAACTGAACAACAAAAATTTTTGATTGTTGCTAAAGAGAGTATAAATACATTTAATAAAAAATTAACCTACATTAAACAGCTAGCATACAAAGAGAAAGATAATGATAAAAAGAAAGAGTTTTGGCAAATATACTTTGCTACAAGAGATACTTATGCTAATGTACAATATGTTTTTGCTTCTACTATTCATAAATTGCAAGGAAGCACTTATGATAGCATATATATTGATCTATTCTCAATTGTGAATAATGCAAATATTAGTATTGATGAGAAGTATAGATTGGCTTATGTTGCAATTACAAGAGCAAGATATAGTGCTAAAATATTTATATCTGCAACTAATAACGAGCCATTAGAGCAAAAGAGTGAAATAGATATAAAAGAGTATAACAAAAATTTAAATGAAAAGCTAAAAAATATATTTTAGTGTCAAAATATGACTATATTAAATGATACTATGTTAGTAATTAAGTTACAAAAAGTATAATAATATTTTAAGGAGTTTGTATGAAAAAGATGTTTTTGTTATTTAGCCACACTTTAACAAAAGAGCAAGAAGTTGACGCAATACAAAATTTAAAAGTAAAAGAGTTTGTATATCTGCCTAAAAATTTGCAAAAAATATGGTCTAATGTGCCTGCAGATATAGAAAATGTAGATGAGTTTTTAGAGCCTATAAAAGAGTTTTTAAAGCAAAATGTAAACGAAAAAGATTTCGTTTTAATTCAAGGAGATTTCGGAGCAACTTGCAAGATGGTTTCTTTTGCTAAATCTTTAAATGCAATAGCTGTGTATGCTACTACCAAAAGAGATTCAGTAGAAAAAGTAGTAGATGGTAAGATTGTAAAAACATCAATATTTAAACATATAATGTTTAGAAAGTTTTAAAGGTAATTATTATGAAAAAAGCTGTTATTACTATACTTGGTACAGCGGGAGCAAAGTTTGATAAAGATGCTAAAAAATATGTGCCAGTTAAAATGGAAGATAGAGCTTTGTATAATTTTTTAGATGGAAGTGAACTTGAGTATCATAATACTTTTCCGTTACTTATAGAAAAATATAGTAATAAGTATGAAATTTTGGCTCTATATACTAAAGAGGCAAAGCAAGCGCAAGAGGATATTTTAAAACTTTATGGATTAAAATATAATTTTAATGAAAAATATTTTATCAAAAATCCAAATGATGATAAAATTTTTTTTGATATAATAAATAGTGCTATAAAGAGTTATGATGAAGTAATTTTTGATGTAAGTCATGGGTTTAGACATCTTCCACTTTTAGCACTTATTGGTTTAATAGTAGAAAACATTGAAAATCCTAAAAAAATAAAGTATATACTTTTTGCACAAGAAGAGATTCCATTTAAAAAGTATAATTTTATTGATTTAAAAAATTATCTAAATATCTCAAATATAGCTTTGGTTTTGAGAAATTTTTTATCTACATATAAAGTTTTAGATTTAGATTTAGATATTCCTTTATATAAAAGCTTAAAAAAATTTAGTATAAATCTAACATCTAATCAATATCAAAATGTTTTAAATCAAGATATAGATGAATTAAAACAAGAAATAACAAAAGCAAAAGAAGAGTTCTTTTTTATAGAAGGTCTGTTAGAAGAAATAGAAAAAATAATATCCAAAATAGAAGCTATAAAACATAAACAACTTTATGAACAGTTTCTATTTTTTGCTAAATTTTTCTTAAACAAAAAGTATCTTTTGCAATCTTCAGCTTATTTAATAGAAGGGCTTACCCTTTACATTGGAACAGTTTTAAAAGAGATAGGATATTTTAAACTGAATGTAAAAGAGTATGATGATCTACAAAAAATAGTTGGATTACTAAAATTAAAACCATCATATAAAGATTTTAACTTTCCTAATGATTATTTTGTAGATATTAATTCAGAAGCCTTCAAAAAGTTCTCAATTTTGAGAGAAAATATAGCTGAGATTAGACATAATCTATCACATATAAATACAACAAAAAGCTATGGAGATTTGGAAGAAGAATTAAAACAATATATACAAGAGTTTGAAGAGTTAATAAATAATAGAATTTTATACAACTTGGATAAGACTTTAGATAATAAAAAAAGAACTCTAAAGTATATTTTAGAGGTATATTATAAAAAACTTGAAACAACAAAATTAAATCAAAATAGCACAGTTCCAAGACTAAACAAACTATTAGAAAAATATAATAACAATGAATTAGAGAGCTTAACAACTTTGGATAATGTAAAATTACGTAGCTATATAAAAAATTATATAGAAGATATAAAAAAGCTTTTAGATTTTCAAAAAAATAATAAACTTCTTTTATCGTGGGATGAAACTAATAAATTTAAATTGGCTAACAGTATAAATCAAGAAACAAAAGTCAAGACTCAGCAAAAAAACAGCTAATGATCCATTAAACAAATTTAACAACAGATAAAAAGGTAGCATATGAAAGCAAGACCACTACTAAAAGCCATTCCGATAGAGACTAAAGAGATAGTTTTAAATTATTTAAAAGTTCATGGTCCTACAAAAAGCAATACTCCGGAACTTTATAGGGCTATAGAGAAAAGTAGTTATAGAGCTTTAGAAGATATTTTTAGATATTTAGAAGAAAAAGAGGGCTTATTAAAAAAAGAGAAAATCGGTAGAGCTTGGCATTGGTCTATTTTGGATAAAGAGGCAATCTCAAAAGAGCTTGTAAATAGAAGCAATTTAAGCGATATTTTAAGCTTTAGCGAAGAGACTTTTGATAAAGACACCTTAGATACCCTAAAAAAAATATTTCAATCAGGTAGCGACTATATTAGCGGACAATTGGTAATTTACGAAGAGTTTAGTAATATAGAAAAAAACGAACTAATTTTAGAGCTAATAGAGGCTATTAAAAACAGAGAGTATTTAAGACTCTATTTTAAATATGACAAAATAAATATGTACGATAATGTAAAGCCAATTAAAATAATCTTTTTAGATAACAACTGGTATATTGCATTCGAATATAAAAACGATACTAAAGAAACTAAATTTGTTTTAAGAAGATTGGCATTTTTAAAAGAGATTAAATTTTTAAAAGATATATCTTATTTAAATAAAAACAGATTTCAAAAAAAAGATATTCAAAAATATATCGATTTTCTAAATAATATCCAAAACTCTTTAACTCTTTTTGGCAAAAGTAAAAAAGTCGCTACTTTAAAAGCTCTTCCAAATATTGCCAAATATTTTTATAAAGATATGAAAAAGTTTTTAAAATCTCAAAAATTTTTGCAAAAATTAGAAGATGGCTCTGTTATATTTACGGTAGAATACACTCAACCTTTAGAAATACTGCCGCTTGTGCAAAAATGGATGCCGGACTTAATAATTATAGCGCCAATGGAGCTAAAAGAAGCATACAAAAAAAAGATAGAAACCGCACTAAAACAGTTGTAGTTGTCAAAAATTTACAAGTTTAGTAGTTATAATTAAAACAAAAAAAGGACATTTATGAAAAAAAAGTTTTTAATAACATCAATTTTAAGTAGTTCTTTGCTGAGTGCACATATGCTATATTGCAATCAGATAGTAGTAGACTCTAAAAGCTATTATGTAGGTGCTGTTATTGTATTAATCAAAGATGAAGTAGCTATTCAATTAAATCAAGGAGATCCAGTAATAACAGGCAAAATTAAAGATAAAAAAAGTCATCACTATTATAATCCTCAAACTACTACTCATATATATATTAGAAATGATGATATAATAATATCTAAAAAAAGAGCAGATGGTAGTGTGCTAAAGGGCCATCTTCTGGCAAAATACTGCAGAATCGCTAATAGCTTTTCAGAAGAACCAAAAAAGGTAAAATCCGGACTTTTGCATGAGTTGGGGTTTGAAAAGTAGCAGCTTAAGGATATAAATGAGTTTAGAAGAAAAAATTATATGGTTTAATGCTAACTATCCAGATATTGTTAGCGCAATGCAAAAATGCAGTCATACGGAAAATATAGCAAACTCTAATCCGTATCATATAGAGGGTGATTGCTGGTCGCATACTATGATGGTTTGCAAAGTTGCTCAAATTAAAAACTTTGCAGATGAGGTTCAATGGGCTTGCTTGCTTCATGATATCGGTAAACCGTATTGTAGATTTGTAAATAAACAAAATAACTTTGTAAACTTTAAAGGCCATGAGCAAAAATCTTTAGAACTTGCAAAACCAATTTTAAAAAAGTTACAAAAACAAAATACTATCACTCAAAATCAAAATAGTATAATTCAAAATCTTATCTTGCATCACGGCGACTTTTACCATGGAGATATTTCTAAAATAGAAAATAAAGAGTGGTTTAATTTGCTAAAACAGCTTCATATAGCCGACAAATTAGGCTCTTTCTCAATAAAACAATAAAAAATTTCAAAACTTCCTCAAATAGTCTAATTATGACTATTTACTTATATACAATTTGCTTATCAGTTTGGCAGGTAGGTTTGTGGATAGTCCAACACAGTTTAAATTAAAACTTTTTAAGGAGATGTTATGTTACCTATTAACGCTTGTCTTAAAATTATTGCAATTGTTGCTGTTGTTGTAGCTGGTAAAGAGGTTTTGTCTAATTTGAATGATGATGATTGGTTTGAAGATTTATGGGAGTAAACTATGAAACAAAGAAACTTTCACAAATTAGCTATTATTAAAAAAGAGGCAAGAGGTTATACCACTTTTGTAAAATCAAAAAAAATTTATAGCAGAAAAATAAAACATAAAAAATTTATCTACAATTAAATTTTATATGCTATAATTCCATATAATGGAATTAATATTTGTTTTAGAAAAAATTAAATGAAAACAAAAAACAGAGGCAATAAAATATTACTAATTTTTATTTTTTTAACCGTTATTGGAATATTAATACGCTTTATTGCCGGCAAAAATAGTATATTATGGAATATATGGGGTGTTATAGATGTCTCTTTTGCGGTTTCTTTAGGAGTTTTAGCATTTATAGCATATACCGATATGGTTAGAGAAAATGACGAAATTAGCATATACATAAAAGTAAACGATAAAATTATAAATACGGGATTAATTGTTTTAAGACAAGATTGCACGCGTAGTGAAATTCAGGGACTTTTTGGAATGATTCAAAAAGACTCCTCTCATCGATACAACATTGCCTATATGAAAAAACGCGCATTTTTAAAAAATTTGCATAAAATCAAAACGGGTAAATCAAAAAAATTAATTATACCTTTAACGGCTAAAGAATACGAACAATTTAAAGTAATAAAATGAAAATATTAATAACATACGACATTCAAAACACAAAAAAACGAAATAAAATATCAGCGCTTTTAGAAAGCTACGGAGTAAGGGTAAATTATTCGGTTTTCGAGCTTGAACTAACCAACAAAGAGTTAAATAAAATTTTAAAAAAACTAAAAAATCTATCTTCTAATCAAGACTCTATAAGAGTATATTTTTTTAATAAAGAGACCGCAAACAAATCTTTCGAACTATTAAATCGCCCTAATCCGTTTTGTAAGGATAACTTTTATGTTGGCTAAAAGTTTTAATAAAATTTTTACAAAAAGCGCTCTTTTAGAAGCGCTTCAAAATTATAAAAACCACCCAGATTTTTTAGAGGTAAAAAACTCTATAACTTCAGGAGAATTTTTACAAACTCTTCAAAAAGGCTACATCCCAAAACCTTTAAAATCTTTTAAAATACCAAAAAACGAAACCGAATATAGACAAATAGCAACATCCACTTTACAAAGTAAAATTATTCAAAAAGTTTTAGCAACAGAGCTTAACGACGCAATTAATTTTAGCGATAAATCATACGCTTTTAGGCAAGGCAAAGGTACACTTAAAGCAATAAAAAGAACCATGCACTTTTTAAAAAAATATAAATTCGTAGCAAAAGCCGATATAGACGATTTTTTCGATAACATCAACCAAGAGTTGTTAATAGATATTTTGCAAAAAATAATAGAAGATAAACAAGTTTTACTTTTAATCTCAACATTTTTAAAAAACGGAATGCTTAAAAACCATAAATGGATAGACAAGCAAAAAGGGGTATATCAAGGCGATGTGCTCTCTCCTGTGCTTTCGAATATTTATTTAGATGGTTTTGATAAAGAGTTAGAAAATAAAAAAATAGATTTTGTAAGATATGCCGACGATATGGTTTTTTTTGCAAATACAAAGCAAGAAGCTCAAAAAAATTTACAAATTGCTACAAATCTTTTAAAAAAATTACATCTAAATTTCGGTAATGATAAAAGTTACATAACATCCGTTAATAACGGTTTCGAATTTTTAGGGCTTCGTTTTCAAAACGATACGATTTTAATGGATAATGAACGTCTAAACAAAAAACTATCTACAATTTCACTTAAAACAAAACGAAAAAATTTAGCAAATACAATAGAATTTTTAAATCAATACACCCAAGGTATAATTAGATATTACGCAAAAATTTTAAATTATAACCATCAATTAATGGCAATTCAAGAACATATCGAAAAAATTATAATAGAAAAAATAATTTATGAAAAAACAAACAAAACCATAAATAAAAAGAGCAAATTTTTTCAGCTATTAATTAATTTAAATACTATTAAAGAGCTAAACTTCAACCAAAAAAAGCAATACATTAAAAATTTAATAAACAAAGCATACAATCAAATAAAACTGCAAAATCCTCTACAAAGCGCCCAAAAAGTTATTGAAAAAAGTAAAACAAACTACCTTAAAGAACAAATAAAAACTTCCGAAATTATTCTAAATAAATTCGGCGTTAGTTTAAGCGTAAGTAAGGGTAAATTTGTCTTAAAACAATATGGCAAAACAATTAAAAAATTTCCGATTAATTGGATAAATCGTATTGTTGTTTTAACAAAAGGAACATCGCTATCATCAACCCTAATTTATATAGCCGCAAAAAATAAAATCGATATAGATTTTATATACAAACAAACTCCTTACGCTCAAATTACATACTTTAACAATATAAGCAACGAACTCTATTTAAAACAGCTTCAAGCAAAAAATTCAAATTTGGGTTTAGAGATTGCAAAAGCTATAGTTAGTGCAAAAGCAAAAAACCAAATAAATTTAATTAAATATTACGCAAGATACCGAAAAAAAACTGATATAAGCGAATATAACAAACTAATAAACTATATTAAAAATATGCAAAATATCGCTTCGCAAATTAAAAAAGCCAAAAATCAACAAACTTTAATGGGATATGAAGGCTCGATTTCAAACAACTATTGGCGAGCATTTGCCATATTAATAGATAACCCTAATTTTCAACGCCACACTCAAAATGCGCCCGATTCCATAAACCAAGCACTAAATTACGGCTACGCATTTATTTACCATCGCGCGCAATCTGCGCTTTTAAAAGCGAAACTTAATATTTACATATCTTTTTTGCATCAGCTTCAACCTAACAAACCGACTTTGGTTTTTGATTTGGTAGAAATTTTTAGGCAACCGGTTGTTGATAGAGAGATAATTTCTATTCTAAATCTCGGCGCACAAATTAGCTCTAACAAAGATAAATTAACAAATCAAAGCGTAAAAATTATTACTCAAAATATTCAAGAACGCTTGGCTACACCTACAAAATATAAATCGCAAAAACATAAGTTAGCCGATATTATTAATAACCAAGCTTTAGAATTAGCCCACGCAATCAAAGGCACAAAAAACAAATTTAAACCTTTTATAGCAAAATATTAATTATTTTGTGATGGACAATAGATGATGGATTATAGCCGATAGTGGATAGGTAATAGATTTTTTTAAACATTAAACATTGTAAGCTATAAGCTTACTGCTTAAGGCTTATAGCTTACAGCTTTTTTAATTTGCGAACTTTTTTCTTAAGCTAATTTTAAGCAAAACTCCTAAAAAATCCCATTTTAAGGAAAGTTTATACTTTTTGGCACTTTTTAAAAAATTCGCAAACCTCTTTATTTTTTGCCAAACCCTTTTAATTTGCGAACTTTTATTTTCGCTTAAGTTTAAAATATCCATTTTATGGATAGTTTAAAACTTAAATTTTGCTTAAAGTTCTAAAATTAACTTTTACAAACATTACTTTTTTTAATTTGCGAACTTTTTTTATCTATTAACTATCGATATTATGGGAAATTAAGCTAATTTTAAGCCAAGTTGGAATATCATTTTTCGTAAGTTTGCGAACTTTTTCGCAAAAGCTCATTAATTTGCCGTTGTTAATAAATATTAAAAGTCTCTAATTTTATACTTTGTCCTATTTATGGGCTATTTAACAATCGGACCCGCTTTTAAGGGGATTGAGACACTATTTCTTTTTGGTTTGCCATTTTAACTCCTTTAAATTTAACAATCGGACCCGCTTTTAAGGGGATTGAGACGGTTTGTTGCCATTTTTTCACTCCTTATAAATTTTTTATTTAACAATCGGACCCGCTTTTAAGGGGATTGAGACAGACGCTATCGCCGCTGGCACTAAACAGCTATTTTCTATTTAACAATCGGACCCGCTTTTAAGGGGATTGAGACGGTAGCTTGTCGCTACCAACCATTTTTTTTAGCCTCATTTAACAATCGGACCCGCTTTTAAGGGGATTGAGACACTTTTTTCTACACACAGGATTGGTAGATAAGTGAATTTAACAATCGGACCCGCTTTTAAGGGGATTGAGACTCTTTAGGATCTTGATTTTTTATGTCATCTTCTGTAATATTTAACAATCGGACCCGCTTTTAAGGGGATTGAGACAATCGACATCTTTTCTCCTTTAAATTTTTATTTTTACATTTAACAATCGGACCCGCTTTTAAGGGGATTGAGACATTTCTGCGACTTTTTTTACTAACTCTTGTTCTTTTTTTTTCATTTAACAATCGGACCCGCTTTTAAGGGGATTGAGACACGTTCTCTTTGTTCGCCATTTTAACTCCTTTAAAAATATTTAACAATCGGACCCGCTTTTAAGGGGATTGAGACGATTAGAGCCAAGCTTCTCTATGCTATAGCCATCTTATTTAACAATCGGACCCGCTTTTAAGGGGATTGAGACTATCACTGAATGTATCATTGTAATCTCCTTTTATATTTAAATTTAACAATCGGACCCGCTTTTAAGGGGATTGAGACGAGATAATCTCTACCACCTTTTTTTCGTCAATAAAAGAACCTAATTTAACAATCGGACCCGCTTTTAAGGGGATTGAGACATATATTTTAAAGCATCTAATAGATCTTTTTTACTTTTATTTAACAATCGGACCCGCTTTTAAGGGGATTGAGACACTAAAAAATAAAATTTCCATTTTACTCCTTTCTATTATTTAACAATCGGACCCGCTTTTAAGGGGATTGAGACAATTTTTTTGTTGTTATCATTTTTACTCCTTCAATTAAAAATTTAACAATCGGACCCGCTTTTAAGGGGATTGAGACTCTTCGTCCCAAGCGATGCAAAGATTTTCATTGATAGATTTAACAATCGGACCCGCTTTTAAGGGGATTGAGACGCTTGTTCTCTATGTTTATGTTTATTTCTTTCATTTGTAAATTTAACAATCGGACCCGCTTTTAAGGGGATTGAGACACCTTTTAGTAATTCTAATCTTTCCATTAAGTTGTTCAATTTAACAATCGGACCCGCTTTTAAGGGGATTGAGACGAACCAAGCTTCTCGATAATGAAGCCATCTTTTCCGAATACAATTTAACAATCGGACCCGTTTTTAAGGGGATTGAGACAACTTGCCAATCTCATGCAGATAATTGTTTACTGCATTATATTTAACAACCGGACCCGCTTTTAAGGGGATTGAGACAACATACTTGTAACTATTTGACTTAAAGTCTTATAAATTACAATCGGACCCGCTTTTAAGGGGATGGTCCTCGCTTCGCTGCGGGGCGAATTTTGCTACGCAAAATGCGCGAGACTTTCCGTATTCCGTAATCCGCACTCTGTAATCCGAACGGACCCGACTTGCCATTTCGGTTCAAGCTAACGCTTTCACAACGAAATGTCCTCA
>NZ_CEXZHP010000008.1:0-21785 GCF_982775275.1 Nitrosophilus sp. | reverse complement strand
TTGCCGTTGCGATTTTTGATAATATGCCGGTTAGAATAGGAAAACCAAAACATTTAGAGGGTATGTTTGATGAACTTAACGATCCCTCATTTTCCACCTCTATAGGATTGGTTTTATATGGAGCCGGTAATTTTACACAATATGAAATCGATTCAAACAAGAATCTTAGGCATAAAGGTGAAAAATTTGGCAAAGAGATTATACCTGTTACAAGAGAGGAAAATATATTAAAAGAGGAAAAAAACGAAACCGAAATGGAACAGTTAACAAAACTTGATGATATAAAAACTGAAAAAGAGGGAATTAAAGATAAAATATCCAAATTTTTCAGATGGATAACACAACTTTTTTAAAGCGAAGGAGATGAGATGGAGCCTTTTATCGTAGAAGAGAGCAAAAAAATTACCGGCGCAAACATTAAAGCAATAGGCGTTGGAGGCGGCGGCGGTAATATGATAGGTCATATGATAAATCAAGGAATTGAAGGAATTGAATTAATCGTAGCAAATACAGACGCGCAAGCCCTAAATTCTTCAAAAGCACATACCAAAATCCAGCTTGGGGAAAAAACTACTAGAGGACTTGGTGCCGGAATGGTTCCAGAAAAAGGAAAAGAGGCTGCACTTGAGAGTTATGATGAGATAAAAGAGAAATTAGAAGGTGCAGATATTGTATTTATAGCTTCTGGGATGGGAGGAGGAACTGGAACGGGAGCCGCACCGATAATAGCACAAGCGGCAAAAGAGGTTGGCGCCCTTACCATATCCGTAGTAACAAAACCATTTAAATTTGAGGGAAGAAAAAGAGCTAGACTCGCTGAAGAGGGACTTGCCGAGTTAAAAAAAGAGAGTGATTCGATAGTCGTTATACCAAACGATAAACTTTTAGCCATAGTTGAAAAAAATCTTGGAATAAGAGATAGTTTCAAAATAGTAGATGATGTATTGGCAAGAGCCGTAAGCGGTATCAGCGGTGTAATATTATCATATGGCGAAAACGATATAAACTTGGATTTTGCGGACGTAAAAACCGTTATGTGTCATAGAGGACTTGCTCTTATGGGAGTTGGAGAGGCTCAAGGAGGAAACTCAGCATACGAAGCAATTAAGAGTGCCATCGAATCTCCTTTGCTTGATAATATGTCGATTAATGGTGCTATGGGGGTTCTTGTGCATTTTAGAATTCATCCAGATTATCCTTTGGTGGATATTGGAGAAGCAATGGATATCGTTTATGAAAGTGCCGATGAAGATGCTCACGTAATCTTTGGAACAACAACCGATGCAAATATGGAACCAGACAGAGTAAAAATCACTCTTATTGCTACTGGATTTGGACAAGAGGAAGAAGAAAAAGGAAAATTAAAACTGGTAAAGACTAAGCAAACGATATTCCCAGAACAGCCAGACACTGTAAAAGTAGTAGGAGGAGAACCTATTCCTGAACCAAATGAAGAAATATTGGATATTCCTACATTTATAAGACAGCAGATGGATTAATATTTAAATGGTTGATAGTTAATGGCCGCTTTTTGAGCTTAGCCGTTTGCTATCAACCAACAATTTTTATAGGTCCGACACTCTCTCCATGTAAAAATTGCTGCACATATTGGTTATCGCAATTTTTGAAGCTCTCTTTATCTCCATATTCTATAATTCTACCCTCATATAAAAATGCAAAATAGTCTCCGGTTTTAAAGCTCTCTTTAATATCGTGGCTTATTAAAACGGAAGTTACATTAAGTTCTTTTTGAAGATTTCTAATCATTTGAGATATCAGATCACTGGTTATTGGATCAAGTCCCGTTGTTGGCTCATCATACAAAATGATTTCAGGTTCTAAAACGATAGTCCTTGCTAATCCTACCCTTTTTCTCATTCCCCCGCTTAATTCGTCAGGAAAAAGTTCCAATACCTCTTTAGGCTTTAAACCTACCATCTCTAACGATTTTTCCACTTTTTTCAAAATCTCTGTATTGCTTAATTTTGTGTGCTCTCTTAGAGGAAAAGCGATATTGTCTTTAACGTTCATACTATCAAAAAGAGCTCCGCTTTGAAAAAGAAAACCAACCTTTTTTCTAATTTTAAATATAAGCTCTTCATCAGCTTTTGCTACATCCACACCATCAACCAAAATCTCCCCACTATCTGGTTTTAATAATCCAACAATATGTTTAATAATAGTCGATTTTCCGCTTCCTGACAACCCTAATATAACGGTAGTTTTATGTTTTACTATATCTAAATTTACCCCTTTTAAAACCTCTTTTTTCCCAAAACTTTTCTTTAAATTTTTTATAGATATAGCTATATCCATATTATCCCTTAAATTTTAATTATTAAATATAATCTCCTTGCAATTAAAGCAAATAAAGCAAATGCCAAAAGCATAAAATCTATCTCGCTTCCTTTATGAATATTAGCAAAAATATCGCTCTTTGTCATCTCTTCACCGGCTGCTTGATAGGCTAAAATATCGGGAGTATAATAAAAGGTAAACATTAAGATTGCAAAAACAGCGGTTGATGCGGAAGCTAAAACAATTTTGTCTCTTTGAAAAAGTTTATATGAATAGGCTTCTCTTAAAATAATAAAAATCGCTATCATATTTAAAAAATAGTTTGCTTTTACAAAAATTGCACTCATTAAAAGTCCTTCTTGATAATGGCTAAGAAGCTCTTTTTGTAGATAATTTTCGCTATGAAAGATAGTTGGGGCTACAATAGCTCCAAGAGTCAGCACTAACCCTAAAGTTACTCCAAGAAAGATTATATAAAAAATATCTATCCATTTTAAAATTTTCATCACTTTTCCTTTAATTTAATAATAAATCCTCTATCAAAACCGGCTAAATCTTTATAAAATATCGGCTTTAAACCTCTTTTTTTGCAATAAGCTTCAATGGAATTTTTTTGATCATATCCCATTTCGCAAGCTAAAAGAGAAACATCTTTTTTTATAGATAAATCTATGATTTTTTTAAGCGTCTCATCGCCTCTTTCACCGCCATATAATGCCTCTTTTGGCTCATATGTTACATTTTTGTCAAGTTTATAATTCTTTGCGATATAAGGCGGATTTGATACGATTATATCTATTTTTTCATCAACGCACTCCAAATAAGAACACTCCCTTATAAATATTTTGTTTTGCAAATTGAATTTTTGAATATTTTTATTTGCCACTTTAATCGCTTTTTTTGAAATATCGGTGGCAAAGAAGCGGCTATTTTTTAATTTTTGTGCCAATATTATAGAAACTACCCCACTTCCTATACCTATTTCGGCAATATTGTAGCTTTGGTTTTTATCTACATTTTCCAAAATTTTATCTATAAGTATTTCTGTTTCCGGTCTTGGGATCAAAACCCCTTCTTCTATATAAAACTCCTGAGAATAAAATGAGACTTTTTTTAAAATATATTCTAAAGGAAAATACTCTTTTCTTTTTTTTACCGCTTTTATATAATAGGGCAAAATTTTTGGATCTATCTCTTCTTCATAATGGGTAAAAATATAGACTCTATCTTTTTTTAAAAAATAACTTAGTAAAATCTCCGCTTCAAATCTTGGTCTATCTGTGACCTTTTTAAAAGCTATTGTCCCTAAATCTAAAGCCTTTTTAATGGTCACTATTTTCCTCTTTTAAAGAATCAATTTTTTCTTTCATAGCCTCTTTTGTTATATCTTCTTCCATATAGCCTAACTCTTTTAATCTTTTTAATATAGGGGGATGAGAATAATAAAAAAATATATATAATGGATGAGATAAAGGAAATTGGGAGTTTTCTTCAACAAGCTTTAATAAGGCATTTCTTAGAGAACTTCTTGAGGTCATTTTAGCTGCGTATCTATCGGCGGCATATTCATTTTGTCTTGATACGAAACTAATTAGGGGCATAAAGAAAAAAGTAAAAACGGGGCTCAAAAGTAAAAAGAGTGAGATTATCGTATAGGGTTGATTACTTATTCCAATTTGCGTAAAAAGCTCTTGAGGTAAATTTGCGAAAATAAAAAACATAGCAAAAAGCATAACACCCATCATCAAAATATTTTTTAATATATCTTTATTTACAAAATGTCCTAACTCATGTCCAAGAACGGCCAAAAGCTCATCACGAGAGAGCTTATTTACCAAAGTATCAAACAAAACTACTCTTTTTGTTTTGCCAAGACCGCCAAAATATGCGTTTAGTCTATTGTCTCTTTTACTTGCGTCAATAACAAATACTCCGCTTGATTTAAAACCGCTTTTATTTAAAAGCTCTTTTATCTCACCTTCTAACTCTTTATCCTCTAAAGGTTTAAATTTGTTAAAAATAGGAGCTATTAAAGTAGGATAAATGGCGTTTATCAATATTATTACGCCAAAAACAAATAAAAATCCCCAAATCCACCAGTTTTCAAAATTGTAAATAATATAGCTAACAGCCCCGATTATTGCAGATCCAAAAATTAAAAATAGTAAAACCGACTTTATTTGATCTTTTATAAATAATGATATTGTGGATTTATTGAAACCAAACTCCTCATCAAGCACAAATTTTTGATAATAATCAAATGGTAATCCTACAATATAATTTATCGCTAAAAATATATCAACAAAAATAATAGATTTTAAAATAACATTTTCTATCATTATATTTTTATCAAGCCATTCAAGTCCAAATCCTATCCAAAATAGAAACAGAAGATATTCAACAATACTTTCGGCTATTGAGAGTTTCTCTTTTGCCGCTGTGTATCTAGCCGACTTTATAAATTTGGAAGGTAGCATCAAAACGGGTTTTGAGTTTTTTGCTTTCAAAACAAATCCAGCTTGCATAACTGAGAGATATATTTTTAATAGAATATATATAAAATAGATTATTGAGATTGCCATTATCATAAATTCTCCTTAGTAAAACTAATATAGTTGGTTTGCTATTGTAACAAAGATAGGTTAAAATTGCATATTCTTTTAAACTATGTTTAAATTTTAAGTAGTAGTATAAATATTGATAATAAAAATCATTATAAAAGGTAATGGTATATGGCTTTAGTGGATTTAAAAGAGATCTCAAAACAGTATGAAGCTCAAAAAATCCTTTGCAAAATTGACTTTCATATCGAAGAGTTTGAAAGAGTAGCCGTAGTTGGAAGAAACGGCAGCGGAAAATCCACACTATTAAAAATAGTAGGAGGTATTTTAAATTTTGATGAAGGTGAAAGAAGAGTAAAACAAAATATTAATATTCAAATACTTTCACAAAAACCTAACTTTAAAGAAAACGTAACTGTTAAAGAGGAGATTGAAAATCAACTAATTGAGCTAAAAAAAGCAAAAAATGAGTATGAAAAAGTCGCAGAAAAACTCTCTAATGATCCCGAAAATAAAGCTCTTTTATCAAAAATAAACGAACTATCAAATTTTTTAGATTATCATAACGCATGGAATCTTGATGACAAAATCGAGAGAGTTTTAAACGAATTTAATCTTAAAATCTACGAAAATAAACCGGTAAACCTTCTAAGCGGCGGGGAACAAAGAAGGGTTGCCCTTGCAGGTTTGCTTTTGAAAAAGCCGGATCTTTTACTTTTAGATGAACCTACAAACCATTTAGATGTTTATATGACTCAATTTTTAGAAGAGATCCTTTTAAAGGAGAAATTTACGATTCTTTTTATTTCCCATGATAGATATTTTATAGATAATATCGCAACAAGGGTAATAGAGATTGAAGATTGTAAGATTAGAAGTTTTAAAGGCGGTTATCAAAATTATTTGGAGCAAAAAGAAGAACTTTTAAAAAATCTTCAAAAAAAACATGAAAATCTTTTAAGACTTTTAAAACAAGAAGAAGAGTGGCTAAGAAGAGGCGTTAGAGCAAGAATCAAAAGAAATGAAGGCAGAAAGAAAAGAGTATTGGAGTTAAGAGATCAAGCCAAAAAAAATCCAGCATTAATAAAAAAAATAAAATTAGAACTTGAAAGAGAAAAGAAACATTTTAATCAAGAAGAGAGCATCAACAAAAAAAAGATGCTTTTTGAACTTGAAAATGTTACCAAATCTTTAGGCGAAAAACTTTTAATAAAAGATTTTTCCACAAGAATTTTACAAAAAGACAAAATTGCTATCGTTGGAAAAAACGGAAGCGGAAAATCAACCTTTTTAAAACTCCTATTGGGTGAATTAAAACCAGATAGCGGAACCGTTAAAAAAGGGGATTTTAAGATAGCCTATTTTGACCAACACCGAAAAATGCTTGATGATGATAAAAACCTAATAGAAACTTTTTGTCCAAACGGCGGAGATAGAGTTGAAGTGCAGGGAAAAAATATGCATGTATTTGGATATTTAAAAAATTTTTTGTTTCCCAAAGAGTTTTTAGATAAAAAGATCGGAGTATTAA
The DNA here is from genome assembly GCF_982775275.1 of Nitrosophilus sp. Taxonomy (NCBI): domain Bacteria; kingdom Pseudomonadati; phylum Campylobacterota; class Epsilonproteobacteria; order Nautiliales; family Nitratiruptoraceae; genus Nitrosophilus; species Nitrosophilus sp. Next base: position 15,395 of record NZ_CEXZHP010000008.1, on the reverse strand, counting down.
GCGGAGGAGAAAAAAACAGAGTAGCATTGGCTCTTTTATTTACCAAAAAAGTTGATTGTCTTATATTGGACGAGCCTACAAACGATCTTGATATACCAACGATAAATATCCTTGAAGAGTATATACAAAATTTTAAAGGTGCGGTAATATTTGTAAGTCACGATAGATATTTTGTAGATAAGCTGGCAAATAAACTTTTTATTTTTCACGGAGATGGCAAAATAGAAGAGTCTTATCAAAGTTATAGCCAATTTTTAGAAATAGAAAAAGAGTTAAAAGAGTTGGATAGTTTGGAAAAAGAGATAAAAAAACCAAAACCTCAAAGAGAAAGAAAACGCTCTGCTAAATTGTCATACAAAGAGCAAAAACTACTCCAAGAACTTCCAGCAAAAATAGAAGAAGTTGAAGATAAAATAAAAAAGATAAAAGAGTGTTTGGCTAACCCTATATGTTATGAAAAAGAGGGTATCAATAATTTAGCCCAAGAATTAAGCATCTTAGAGAGCCAATATGAAGAGATGGTTGAGAGATATTTGGAGCTTGAAGAGAAAAAAGAGTTATTACAAAGAAGTGAAGTATGAAATTTAAAATAAATAGATATTTAATAGATGATATTGAAAATAAAGATCACCCAAGCGATTTTGACTCTACAAAAGATTATTCGATTTTAATATTAAGACTCCCTTTTATAAAAGATGATAAAGTAAAGGTTGTAAGTTATGCATTTTTAATAAAAGATGAGATCATATACGAATATTGCAGAGAAAGTAAAGAATTTAAAACTTTAGGCGATTTTAGTGATCTTTACTCATTTTTAGACAAAAGAGTAGATAAGATCTTGGCTAAAATTTCAAAACTTCAGATGCAAATCGCTAAAATCGAAGATAATCTTTACGAAAATAGAATCGATAGCGACTTTGCAAATAGATGGCTTATATATAAAAAAGATCTTGTATTGATTGAGAGATTAATGGCACATTCATTGATAGCTTATGAAAGATTTATAAAACATTATAAAAATAGTATCGATGAACTCGCTTTTAAAGATCTTGAAGAGCATATGGACAGAGCTTTTAGATTTTCAAAAAATAGTTTAGAAAAACTTGATAATTTATACAATTTTTACAGAGCGAAAATGGATGAAAAGATGAATAAAATAATGTTTATCTTAACGATAATCTCAGCCATATTTTTACCGCTAACTTTAGTTACGGGATTTTTTGGAATGAATACGGGAGGTCTTCCTTTTACAAAAGATCCAAACGGAACATTGAAAGTAACTTTGATGTTTTTAGCCCTTGAAATTCCATTTGTTTATATAATTTGGAAAATGATGAAAAAAGATTAGCTATTTAAAAGAGGTTTTTCCTCAAACTCTACTTTTTCAATTCTTTCAAATTCATTGGAAATTTTTTTGGTAGTGGTATGTATATCTTTAACATCTTTGCTAACCGTATCTATATGTTTTGCAAGTTTTTCCCATCTTTCTTTATAAAGTTTAAAATTTTTAGAAAGTTTACTTAACTCTTCTTGGATCTTTTTTGCTTGTTCTTGAGTTTTAACATCTCTAACAATCGCCTGAATAGTCGTAAGCAGCGCCATTAAAGTTGTCGGACTAGCTATCCAAACACTATTTTTTCTCGCAAAATCTATAAGATCTTGATGATAGGCGTTAATTTCTGCAAAAATTGCTTCAGCAGGCAAAAAAAGTATAGCCATATTGGCTGTTTTGCCTTTGATAATATATTTTGAAGCTATATCCATTATATGTTTTTTAAGATTTTGTTTAAACTCCCTTTCATATTTTTTTTTATCTCCTTCATTTTGAGCCTCAATCATATTTGAGTAATTTTCTAAAGGAAATTTAGAATCAATAGCTATAAGTCCAACAGGATCGGGAGCTTTTATTACTGCATCTGCTATAACTTTTTCTCCTTCTTCTTTTAAAGGAAATTGAATATCATAAAGTTCTCTCGATTCGCCAAATATAGACTTTAATATTGAATTTAGTTGAACCTCTCCAAAAATACCTCTACTTTTTTTGTCACTTAAAACATTTTGTAAGCTTACCACTTCACGAGATAGACTTTCTATATTTTTTTGAGCTTCCGCTATTTTTGCAATCCCAGTAATTATATCTTTAAAAGTTTTATCAACATTTTCAAAACCCTCTTTTAATCTCTCATCAACTTTTGCACTAATCTTTTCTAAATTGTTTGTTACTCTATTATTTAGCTCTTCAAAATTTTGTTTTAAGCTTTTTGTTAGCTCCTCTTTGAACTCTTTTTGAGAATCGAAAAAATCTAAAAAAAGTTTTGAGTTTTTCTCAATGATCTCTTGCAAAACCATGTTTGTTTTTTCAAAATTGGTTTGTAAAGAGTCTTCAATTTTTTTACCAAGTTTCATAAAATCTTCGCTTAAATGATCGCTTTGAGCTTTTAAAGCGTTTGAAAACTCATAAAAATGCCTTGATAGATTTTTTTCAATTTCGTTTTTAAATTGATCTGAGCTTTTTTGAAGATTGGTAAATAACTCTATATTTTTTGCTATTTGAGTCTGATTTTCTTTTGCGTTTTGATAAAGTTTTTCATCTATTTTTTCAAGTTTTTGATGTAAAAAATCTTTTTGCTCCTCAAAATGTTTAGAGTTTTTTTCGTTTAATTCAAAAAAGAGTCTCTCAAACTCTTCTATTTTTGAGAGCTCTTTTTTTAAATTAAATATATAAAAAAGAGCAAAAATAGTTAAAAAAAACAAAACTGTTAAAATAATTAACTCAATATTCATTATTCATCCAAAAATTTTAGTATCTCTTTTTCTATCTCATCCTTTTCAACAACCAAATCATGAATTATCGGCTTATTAAAAAGCTCCTCAATTACTACAGGTATCATAATATTTAATTTTTTCGCAATTGTAGTTAAAGCTTCTAAATCGCTATATTTTTTATTATCGTTATTTAACGCGTTTAATACAGTTGGTGCAAATTTTGTCCACTCCGCGGTTGAATAGGCTATATTTTTATCATTTTTATATTTTTCATAGAGCTTTATATTCGTGGCGGTATGTGGATCCATTAAATAGTTTTTTTCTTCTACAAACTTTTTAATATATTTTTTTATTTCATCGTCGGTAGTAAAATCTGCGTCAAAATCTTCTTGTAACGCTTTTAACTCCTCATCTTTTAGTTCGTAAAAATTTTTTTCATTTAAACTATCCATTAACTCTTTTGTTCTTTGTGCTCCAAACTTATCAAACAAAACTCTCTCAACGTTTGAAGATTTTAATATATCCATCGCAGGACTTGTAGTTTTTATAAGGTTTTTATCTCTTAAATCATATTTTCCATATTTTATAAGTTCTGTTAAAACATTATTTTCGTTTGAAGCAATCAATATCTTGTTAACAGGAAGCCCCATTTTCTTTGCATAGTATCCTCCCAAAGCGTTACCGAAATTTCCGCTTGGAACGATTAGATTTACTTTGTCTCCTATTTTTATCTCATCTTTTCTAACAAGCTCAAGATAACTATGAAAATGGTAAATTATTTGAAAAATTATCCTACCAAAATTCACAGAATTTGCAGCAGACAATTTGATATTTTTCTCATTTAATTTCTCTTTAAATCTTTTTGAAGACAAAAGATTTTTAAGCGCACTTTGAGCATCGTCAAAATCGCCGATTATTCCAATAACTTTTAAATTTTCCCCATCTTCTGTTACCATCTGTAATCTTTGAACGTCGCTTGTTCCACCATCTGGGTAAAGACAAGCAACTTTAATATTTGGTTTATTTTTAAAAGTCTCCAAAGTTGCAGGTCCGGTATCTCCACTGGTTGCGGCAAGTATAAGATAATTTTCTTCTCTTTTTTTCGCTAAAGTAGATAAAATATATCCAAAAGGTTGAAGAGCCATATCCTTAAATGCTCTGGTTGGTCCATGATATAGTTCACTGATATATAAATTATTTTCAACTTTTTTTACAGGAACGGGATTGTTTGGATCGTCAAATCTATCATAAAGATTTAACGCCTCTTTTAAAACCTTATCTTCTATATCGATATTGAATTTTTTTAATATATCAAATGCTAAATCTTTATAATGACTATCTAAATGGGTTTTAAAAAAATCCTCTTCAACGTTTATGAGATCTTTTGGAACATATAGCCCTCCAAAGCTTGCGCTTGGATTTAATATAGCTTCGCTAAATGTTACTTGAGCAGGTTTAATACCGTCATTTCCTCGAGTTTCCACAAATAACATATCTTCCCTTTATAAATTTTTGAAATTTTACCAAAATAATCTTTCTAATTTTTTATTATATGATATATTAGTTTTATTTTATATTTTCCTCTATCCACTCCAAATATTTTTCATATCCCTCTTTTATTTCAAAGGATATAATTTCTGGAAGTTCGTATGAGTGCAACTCTTTTATTTTTTTTTCAATATCACTAAATTTATGTTTTTTGCTTTTTATTATCATCAAAAATTCACCATCTTCGCAAATCTCCCCTTTCCATTCATAAATTGAAGTTACGTTTTCTATGATGTTTACACAGGCTGCAAGTTTTTCTTTTATGAGTTCTTTTGCGATTTTTTTGGCTTCATCTTTATTTGATATGGTAGACAAAACTACAATATAACTCATATTAATTTCCTTATTAAATTTTAACTATTTTAACCAATTTAGACATTGGACATTTACAATGGTAAATTGGAATTGGGAATTAGGAATTGGGAATTGGTGTTATTCATTTCCACTTTCTAACTTTTTCACTTTCTAACTCTCTCACTTCTTAACTCCTTAACTACTCAACCACTCAACTATTTTAACTATTTTAACTATTTTGGACATTAGACATTGGACATTGGAAAATAGGAATTGGCATTAGAAATTGAACCCTCTCTTATCACCTTACCTCCTTACCACCTTACCACCTTCTCCCTTCAACCTTCAGCCTCTCACCCAACAACCCAACCACTAAACCACTCAACTATTTTAACCATATTTAACTATTTTAACCACTAAACTACTCAACTACTCAACCACTCAACATTTTAACTAACTCCCAACAATTTGCGTTCCAATTCCAGCACTTGTAAAAATTTCTAAAAGAATTGAGTGTTCTATTCTTCCGTCTATTATATGAGCTTTTTCTACTCCTCCTTTAACGGCTTCTAAACATGCGTCTACTTTTGGGATCATACCTCCACCAATCGTTTTATCTTCTTTTAATTTTTTAATCGTTTTTTCGTCTAAAGTTGAGATTAGATTTTTCTCTTTATCTAAAACTCCGGGAGTATCGGTTAAAAAAATAACTTTTTTTGCTTTTAGAGCAACCGCTATTTTACTTGCGGCCAGATCGGCGTTTATGTTATATCCTGGATGGCTTATTTCGTTACTTGCAGCAATAGGCGCGATTACCGGAACAAATTTTTCGTTTAAAAGATTTTTTACTACAGTTGGATCAATATTTTCAATAATTCCTGTATAACCAAATTTTTCAAAATCTTTGGGGCGAGCCGTTAAAAAATGTGCGTCTTTACCGCTTATTCCTATGGCCTTTGCTCCAAAATTGTTAAGAAGACTTACAATCTCTTTATTTATATCACCGCTTAAAACCATTTCAACAATTTCCATAACTTCTGGAGTTGTTACCCTTTGCCCATCGATAAACGTTGTAGAGATTTTTAATCGCTCCAAAATTGAAGTAATTTTTTTTCCTCCTCCATGGACAATTACAGGCTTTATACCTACTAAATACATTAAAAGAATATCTTGGGCAAATTTCTCTTTAAGACTATCTTGAATTTGCGCGGAGCCTCCATACTTAATAACAAAAATCTGATCCCTAAACTCTTTGATAAAAGGTAAAGCATCAAGCAGGGTTTGAACTGTTTGAATCTTTTTCTTCATAAAACTCCCTTACATATTTTTTTATCTTTTTAATTATATTTTTATCAATCTTTAGCCTCAGATCCAATATCGATAGATTTAAGCCAAATTCCCTTAACTTAACTTCATCTTTTGTGGTTGTCAATATAGAAGTTGGCTTATATTTTTTTAAAATTGAATCAACCTCATCTTTTGTGAAAAAATGGTGATCTTCAAAATAGATTTTTTTTATATTTTTTGGCAAAAATCTATCGACTCTTTTAGGATTTGCTATTGCAGTTACAAAAACCATATTTTTTGTTGGATTTAAAATTTTCACCTCCCTAATAAAATCTCTTCCTTCTTTTACAACCAAAGAGGCAAATTTTTTAAAACTTTTTGGCTCTCTATAGGGCCCTGAAGGAAGGCAAAAACTATTTTTGATATTATTATCTATCAAAATATCAAATTTTTTTATATCGCATCTATGAAAAGCATCATCTAAAATTACCACTTTCGCACCATTTTTTTTTGCTATATTTATCCCATAAGCTCTATCGTCCGTTACTAAAACTGATGCATTTTTTAAGCTTTTGGCTATCAAAATCGCTTCATCTCCGCTTTTTTGAACATCAGATAAAATCTTTCCATCTTTGCTAACAAAAAAAGTCCCTTCCTTTTTTCTTTTATAACCCCTTAAAATAATAAAAACTTTTTCAAACTCTTTTGCTATTTCTATCACAAAGGGCGTTTTTCCGCTCCCCCCAACTGTTAAATTTCCTACAGAAATAACAGGTATATTAAAATCTTTTGGTTTGCAAGAAAATCTTTTAAAAACAACAATGCAGCAATAAATCGCCGTAAATGGAAGAAGAAGAAAAGATATAATTTTTTGAAAAAAGGTAGGAGAGTAAAAATACTCCTCTACCCACGCTACTACTTTTTTATTCACTCGTTAAACTCTTGTTTTTGCTACCTCTTTTATCTGCTCTATAACATAATAAACATCTTCATCACTCATTTTTGAATGGATTGGAATAGAGAGTATTTGCTGATAGTTTCTTAATGCGTTTGGAAAATCGTTTACTCTTAAATTATATTTTTGTTTATAATAGCTTAAAAGATGAAGAGGAATATAATGAAGCCCTACGTATACGCCTCTTTTAACAAGTTCTCTTGCAAAAGAGTCTCTATTTTTGTCAATTTTTATTATATAAAGCTGATATGTGTGCTCCCTTTTTTTTATCGGCAAAGATATATGAGGCGTATTTTGAAGCTCTTTATCGTAAATTTTAGCTATCTCTTGTCTTCTTTTTATAGCTTTATCCACCTTTTGTAGCTGAGCGTGATTAAATGCCGCCTCAAGCTCGCTCATATCATATTTTAAACCGATATCAACAACATCGTAAATATATCCCAAACTCCCGTCTTTATTCCATTCTCCAGATACTATGGCGTGATTTCTTAGCAGTTTGGCTCTATCATAAAGATCTTCGTTATCGGTAACAAACATACCGCCGTTGCAAACAGATTCTCTTAAATGAGGATTAAAACTAAAAGCGGTAATATCTGCACCCGTTGATCCTATTTTTTGACCGTTATAGGTAGCACCCAAAGCTTCACTTGCATCTTCTATGATTAAGATATTGTATCTTTTTGCGATCTCATAAAGCCTATCAAGATCGGTTGGTTGCCCTCCTACATGATTTATTATGGCACCTTTTAATTTTTTTGATCTGTTTTTTGACAAAATATCCTCTAACGCATCTAAACTTATATTAAAATCCTCACTATCTATATCGGCAAATATAGGCTCTGCATCGAAATGTCTTACAACTTCAGGAACATTAGGAAAAGCGTTTACAGAGCATATTATTTTATCCCCTCTTTTAAGATCTATCGCAGTCATCGCAAGATGCAGCGCCCCTGTGCCGCTAGAAGTGCTTAAAGAGTACTCGCTTCCTACATATTTGGCAAAATCTTTTTCCAATCGATCTATTTTTGATTCACCCTCTAAACTTAAAACCTCTTTTATCTCTTCTAACTCTTTATTACCAATATCTGGTATATAAAAGGGTATCTCTTTTTTTGACATAATTAACTCCTTAAAAAACGACTCTTAATCTAATTATACTAAAATAAAACTTAAAAGATTCTTCTAAATTTAGTAAAAATTTTTAAACTAAAAAATTTTAACAAATAATTTTTTTCGATAAAAGATTCATCTCCGCACAACTAAAACCGGCTTTTTTTCTAGCTTCCATATTTATATAAGGTTTACTGTGAATTGATCCTGGATAAACTTTTTCAACAATATCAAAATATTTTTTTAAACTATCTTTTACTCCCTCTTTTTCGCAAGCATATCTAAACCAAAAATCCCCCTTTTTTACATGATCTATCTCTTCATTTAATATGATATTTAAAGCTTCAATAACTTTTTTGGCAAAAGGATCGCTAAAAGAGTTTAGTTTTTCCATAATTTTAGGATTGGCATCAAGTCCGTTTGCCTCAAGGTATCTTGGAACTACTGCCATCCTTTCAATAAGAGTTAATGTTTTTTTCCCAGCTTCAAAAAGAGCGCTATGAACTTCAAAGTCTCCATATTTATATCCGATCTCTTTTAAAAGATTATCTATCATCAAAAAATGTCTGCACTCATCTTCGGCAACTTCAAGCCAATCATTAAAAAATCGTTTAGGCATTCCCAAAAACCTATAAACCGCATCCAATGCCAGATCAATCGCACTATATTCGATATGTGCAATTGCGTGCAATAAAATAGCCCTTCCTAAGATAGTATCAAATCTTTTTCTTCTTGGAACATCTTTGGGATCAACAACTTTACAATAATCTTGATATGAAGGTTTTTTAAAAATTTTTGGTTTAAAATCTTTTTTATATTCTAAATCCCCACTTTTATAATTTTTGTAAAATTTTTGGAATTTTTCTATCTTTTGATAAGGATTTGATGTTAAAATAATCTCCTCTAAACTATTATAAAATTTCATAAAAACTCCTAAAGGAAAAAGATGAAGATAGATTATAAGCCTATGGGCGAATATCAAACAAATTGTTATATTTTAACAATAAATGAAAAAAATCTCATAATAGATCCAGGAATCGGTGCTGTTGAATGGATTGAGAAAAAGGTAAAAAATCCGGTTGCCATATTAAATACCCATGGACATTTTGATCATGTCTGGAGTAATGCAGAGTTAAAAAAAATTTTTAATATTCCAATATTTATACATAAACAAGACGCTTTTTTACTTGAAATAGATCAATATAATATGGGAATGCCAAAATCAAAAGCGGATGTTTTGGTTGAAAACGAAGAATATATTGAAATTGATGGGTTTAAATTTAGATTTTTACATTTTCCTGGTCATACTCCCGGATGCTCGGTTATTGAGTTTGAAGAGTCTTGGTTTAGCGGGGATTTTATTTTTAAAGGAAGTATAGGAAGAGTCGATTTTCCATACTCAAGTCCTGAAGATATGAAAAAAAGTCTAAAAAAGTTTAAAAATATACCTTACGATAAAAAAATCTATCCAGGACACGGAGGCTTTACTACAATCAAACAAGAACAAAAATATGTTGATTATTGGTTGAGGGTTTTGTAAAAATTAACTACTCAACCATTTTAACTCAAAATATGTTTATCCAAACTATATGTTTTAAAAATCCCTTCAAATACTTTTACTTCAAAAACTCTCCCTATTACTTCAACTTTTGATTTTTTACCCTCTTTTTCTATAATATTAGCCTCAAAAACAACCTCTTCTCCAACTTTTACAGGAGCAGTAAATTTTACCTGAGCCTCTACTAAAACTACATATTCATCATTTACTGCACACATAGCCGCATAATCTGCCGCACTAAAAGTAAATCCACCATGAATCAACCCTTTTTCGTCAGCAGCCATCTCTTTTATTGTTTTTAAAAATACTTTAGAATATCCATCTTTTAGCTCAATCAATTTTCCACTAAATCTTTCATCTATCTTTTTATGGGTTTTTAATTTCATCTTTCTCCTTTTAAAATATTTGGTAAATCAACAATAGAATCTATCAAATAATCTGGTTTAGCTTTTAAAAGATCTATTTCTTTAAATTTTCCGGTTTTAACCATGCAAGTTTTTAGCCAACAGCTTTTTGCTCCAATAATATCTCCTTCAATATCATCACCTACCATTATAACCTCTTCTTTTTTTAATCCCATATCTTTAATAGCCAAAGAAAAAAATTCACAATTTGGTTTTCCCAAAACTTTTGCACTTTTTAAACTTGCATACTCCAAACATTTAACAAAGCCTCCTGCATCCAAACTTAATCCATCAGTATCTTTAAAATATCTATTAATATTTGTTGCAATAAAACCCTTGCCCTCTTCTAAATATCTAAAAGCCCTGTTTAAATTGTCGTAAGAAAAATTTTTATAAGCATCACAAACTAAAACATACTTCAATTCCCCTTTTAAATCGTTAAAATATCTTTTTGCTTCATCGGTAGCTATAATATATGCCGTGGAATTTTGTGATTTTAAAAAAAGTTTTGAAGCGCTCAAAGCTGTAAAAACTTCCTCTTTTTTTATATTAAAACCAAATTTTTTCAATTTTTCAACCAATGCCGAAGGAGGAATTCTTGAGCTATTTGATAGATATCTTATTTTATAATCTTTTTTTAATATATTTATCGTTTCAATCGCCCCTTTAATCACATTTTTTCCTTGATATAAAACACCGCCTATATCTATCAATAATCCTTTTATCATTTTTTTTATCCTTTAAACGACTACTATTTATTAAATTTTTAATTTTACATATACTCTTTTTGGTGCAGGATATCCTTCTATTGTTAAGTTTGGATTTTCTTTATCTAAGAAATCTTCTAAACTCTCACCCAATATCCACTTGGTTTTTCTCTGCTCATAAGTTGTTGTTTTTACTTTTTTTAAAACTTCAAAACTATTAAAACCGGCTTTTTCGCACCAGTTTTTTAAAGCATTTATGGTTGGAACAAAATGGACATTTGGTATTTTCGAATATGTTTTTGCAGGGCATAAAGCAATGGGCTCTTCACCTTCAATAAAAAAGGTATCTAAAAAGAGCTCACCTTCTTTTTTTAAACCCTGCTTTAGCCATTTTAACGTCAAAATAGGATCGCTTCTATGATATAACACACCAAGACAAAAAATTACATCAAACTTTTTTTTATAATATGGTAGATGTTCCACTCCCAAAAGCTCATATTTTATATCGCTTTTAATATAAAAATTTATAAAATCAAACTGGGTTTTAAATAAAGGAGATGGATCAAAACCGACTATCGAGGATGGAGATTCTTTTAACATCCTAAACATATAATATCCGTTATTACATCCAATATCGGCAACATCTTTATTTTTAATATCAAAATATGGTTTTAAAAGATTATATTTTATGTAACTTTTCCATTCGCTATCTATAAATATTCCAAATATATCAAAAGGGCCTTTTCTCCAAGGCCTAAGTCTTAGAGCAAAATTTTTTAAAAATTCAAGCTCATCTTTTTTGGGATTTCCTTCTATCTTTATAATATCATCTAAAATAACACTTTTTACTTCAATTTCGGGCAATTTTTTTAGCATCTCTCTAAGAGGAGCAATATTTTTCCATTTTAACCAAGACTCCCTCTCTTTTTTTATCTTTTCAATATCCACTTATATCCTTTTTTGTAAAATTAAATAAAAAGGGGTTATCAATGTTTATTCATACAGCTTTATATCAAGAAGCATTGCCAATTATAAAATTTTTTAATTTAAAAGAAGATAACGATAAATATTTTAAAATCTACAAAAATAACAAAATTTTACTTATAAATTCCGGTTTAGGTAAGATAAATACGGCACTTGCCCTATCTCATATATTTACAAAATATGAAAATTTTTCTAAAAACATTTTAAGTATAGGTATTGCTGGAGCTACAAAAAATCTATCGATTGCAGAGCTTGTAAACGTAAAAAAGATAATAGATAAAGAGAGTCAAAAAGTTTTTCATCTAAAAGATCTTAAAAATTTAAAAAATCTTAGCTGCACAACTTCAGATCTTCCTTTAACAAACGCAAAAACCGATTTGGCTGATATGGAAGCAAGCTCGGTATATCTTAGTTGTAAAAAATTTGACATAAGACCTACCATTTTGAAAGTGGTATCCGATTTTTTCGAACCAAATAGCGTAAAAAAAGAGGAGATAGAAAACTTAATATCAATTAATATCAATAAAATTTCTACTATTTTAAGCACTCTTTAGATAATATTTCAAAAAATCTAAAAAGAGGTTGTGATGACTCTTCAAAAAAGCGCTACGGTTGTGGCAAGTATAGTTGCCGCTATATTGGTTGTAATCAAATTGATAGTAGGAATATTAAGTGGGTCTGCCGCGGTTTTAGCAAGTGCTATAGATTCGATACTCGATATTGCTGTATCTATGTTTAACTATTTTGCCCTATCAAAAGCCGAAAAAGCTCCAAGCGAAAAGTTTAATTATGGACTTGGCAAAATCGAAGCTTTAGCGGCCGTAATAGAAGGCACTATTATTACAATTTCTGGTCTTTTTATATTTTACAAAGGCGTATCAAATATTATCACCCATAAAGAGATTGAGTATCTTGGTGACTCTATTTTTGTTATGATAATCTCTATTATTTTAACAGGAGGTCTTGTAATTTTTTTAAATAGAGTCTATAAAAAAACAAAAAATATGGTTGTAAAATCTGACGCTCTCCATTATAAAACAGACCTTTTTTCAAATTCTGCAGTTTTACTATCTTTAGCGATTATCTATTTTACCCAGTGGCACTGGATAGACGGGTTTTTTGGTATAGCGATAGCCATTTATATCATAAAAGAGGCGTATGAACTTATAAAAGAGGGAACTTTGATGCTTTTAGACGTATCATTAGAAGAAGAGATCGTAGAAAAAATAAAAACTATTATTACTTCACATCCTGAAGTTACAAGTTTTCATTATTTAAAAACCAGAAAATCCGGAAGCGATAATTTTGTAGATGTCCATATAGTTTTCACTCCTGAAATTTCACTTCTTGAAGCTCACAAGGTCTCAGATAAAATAGAAGAAGAGATCAAAAAAATTGATCCCGAAGCTAGATGGCATTTTACCATTCATTTAGATCCATATGACGATTTTGAAATGCATAGCCATTAGATAATGCAAGGGTCAACCTTGCATTATCTAGCAAACTCTATCGCCCTATTTTCTCTAATAACGTTTACTTTTATTTCACCAGGATATTGCACGGAGTTTTCTATTTCTTTTGCTATCTCTTTAGATAAAAGCACCGCCTCATCGTCATTTATAAGCTCGGCGTTGACTATAACTCTAACTTCGCGTCCAGCGTTTATCGCATAAGCTTTTTTAACTCCAGTTTTACTTAAAGCTATCTCTTCAATAGCTTGAACCCTTTTCAAAAATGCTTCCAAAACTTCTCTTCTAGCTCCAGGTCTTGCTGCACTTAAGGTATCAGCAGCACATACAGCGGCCGCTTCAACAGTTTTTGGCTCTTCATGACCATGATGAGCATATATAGCGTTTATAACAACTTCATGCTCTTTATATCTTTTACAAATTTCAGCTCCAAGATCAACATGGCTTCCGGCATACTCATGCGTTAAAGCTTTACCAATATCGTGCAAAAGCCCAGCTCTTTTCGCTAAAGTTTCATCCCCTCCCATCTCAGCAGCCATAATTCCTGCTAAATAAGCCACTTCCAAAGAGTGTCCAAGAGCGTTTTGACCATAGCTTGCTCTAAATTTGAGTCTTCCGATAAGTTTTAAAAGCTCTGGATGAACTTGCCCTATTCCAAGATCCATTACTATATTTTCTCCCTCTTCTAAAAGCTGCTGATCAAACTCCTCTTTTACTTTTTCATAAATCTCTTCAATTCTTGCAGGCTGAATTCTTCCATCTTCTACCAATAGTTGAATTACTTTGGTAGCGATTGCTCTTCTATATAGGTTAAAAGAGCTTAAAATTATTGCATTTGGCGTATCATCGATGATTATATCTACGCCCAAGAGCATCTCTAAAGTTTTAATATTTCTACCCTCTTTACCTATAATTCTTCCTTTAAGATCGTCGCTTGGAATATTTACAACATTTATCAATCTCTCAGCGGCAAATTCTCCAGCATATCTTGTAGTAGCCTGAGCCAATATATAGTTTGCTTTTCTTTTGGCCTCTCTTTTTGCCTCTTCTTCATATTTTCTTACAATATGAGCTATTTCTGCTCTTGATTCTTCTTCAGCTTTTTTAAGAATCAAATCTTTTGCCTCTTCCATAGTTAAGCCTGCATGTTCTTCAAGTATCTTTATAGTTTCTTGCAGTTTTTGTTTATACTCTTCTTCAAGTTTTTTTGCCTCTTCTTTTAAAGCTATCGCCTCTTCTCTTTCTGCTTTGATCTCCTGTCTTTCAAGAGTGATATGTTTTAATTCATCTTTAAACATCTGTTTAAGAGCTTCCTCTTTTTCCATAAGCTCTTTAAATCTTTTTTCATACTCTTCTTGAAGTTTTTCAACCTTTTCTTCATACTCTTTTTTTACGGCAAGTTCGGCTTCTTTAACTTTAACTTTTGCATTTTGCAAAATTATTTCAGCTTCATGCTCTATGGCTTTTGCTTTTGCTTTTGCTTGTTCTTCATAAAGATCAAATTTACTTTTTTCTATTTTTTTTGCTATTAAATATCCTGCAGCGCCACTTATGATGGCGGCAGAACTTCCTACCAATATCTCTACCCACATCTATATCCCCTCTTATAATTATTTCTTTCGGGGTAACTAAAATATCTCCTAAAACATCGTAAATATCTGTTATTTTAGAATAAGTCATACATTTTTTTATCTGAACAAATATCACTTTTGGTCTGTATGATAATGATCCAAAAAATCTATCATACATACCTTTTCCAAATCCTACTCTTCTAAAGCTCCCGTCTACCCCGATAACGGGAACTATAGCCAAATCAATTCTAGATAGTTTAAAAAAAGAGTTTGCAGGCTCTTTTATTCCAAATTTTTTTGTTTTTAGAGGCAATCTGTATTTTACCATTTTAAAGCTTTCTCCTTCCATAAAAGGAAGAAATATATTTTTTTTATTTCTTAAACTCTCAAATAGCGGCCTAATATCTGGTTCATGCTTCATAGGCATATAAAAAAGGATAGATTTTGCTTCAAATTTTTCTATTAAATATTTTAAAACATAAACTATTTTTTTATCTCCCTTTCTTTTTTGAGAATTTGAAATTAGATTAATTTTTTTTAAACAAAAATTTCTAAAATCACTCTTTTTATTAAAAACAGCCATTTTTCAACCTTAATTTTATATAATTACGTTATTTTACCAAAGGAAGGAAATAGTATGAAAAAAATGGTTGACATTTTATTTTTAGCTTTTTTTTTAATTGCTTTAATAAATGGATGTTCAAAAGAAAACAAACAGATTGCTCCTATTAAAGAGAAAAAA
>NZ_CEXZHP010000007.1:0-21875 GCF_982775275.1 Nitrosophilus sp. | reverse complement strand
AAGATCATCCTAAATAATCTCTCCCCCGTTTTAAGGGCTGAAATTATACTAAATATAACTGAAATTGTCAAGCTAACTCAGCTAACATCTCAGCCGCCCTCAAAAGCGAATGGAAGTATAAAAGAATTTTACTTAAATATTCATAAATTTTTAAAATTGAATTTTTTTATGTTGATTAATAGGATTTAATAAAGTATAATCAATCTGCAAAATATATAAAAAACTTATAAAAAAGGAGTAGCATGGCTCTTTACAATAAAGAGTATAGCTTGCAAAGAGATGCAAAATATAGTCAAAGTTCAAAAGAACAAAGTTATGCACAGATAGATAAAGTTACTTTTATAAAAAAGACCTATCAGCTTTTTGCTGCAAGTATCATGGCAGCTGCTACTGGTGCATATTTGGGCATGAGTATGGCTTCTATAATACCAACATGGTATTGGGGTCTTGTAATATTAGAGTTTGCCTTTTTATTTGGAGTATATTTAACAAAAAGTAAACCAGGAATTAATTTAATTATGTTATTTGCATTTACTTTTATGACTGGATTTACGTTAACTCCCTTAATAAGCGGAATATTAGGATTGCCTCAAGGGGCATCAATATTGACAAACGCTCTTTTATTAACTGGAGTTGCATTTGGAGGGCTTAGCCTGTTTGCTATAAATACGAAAAGAGATTTTTCAAATATTGGAAAATTTCTATTTATCTCTTTAATAATTATGATAGTTGCCGGCTTAATTAATATATTTTTAGGAAGCCCTATCTTACAGTTATTGATAGCATCGGCTGGAGCGATACTTTTTAGTATTTTTATACTTTATGATACACAAAATATAATGAAAGGAAATTTTGCCACTCCTGTTGAAGCGGCAATAGCTTTGTACCTTGATGTTTTAAACCTTTTTATCTCACTACTTCAAATACTTGGTATATTTGGAAATGAAGAATAAAAAAGAGGCTCCTACTTTGGAGCCAAAGCTTTTTCGTTTAATTGACGCAAATCTAAATAGATTAAAAGAAGGCATTAGAGTCGTAGAAGATATATACCGATATATTTATAATAACAAAGAGATATCCAAACAATTAAAAGAGTTAAGACATAAAGCAAAAATTGAAAATTATGACCAATACTTAAAATATAGAGATATAAAAAATGATGTCTTAAAAAGAAGTGTTGAGAGTGAAAAAGTAAGAAAAGATTTAAAAGATTTAATTTTTGCAAATCTAAAAAGAGCTCAAGAGTCAGCAAGGGTTCTTGAAGAGAGCTTTAAACTAATAGATTTAGAAAAAAGCGAGCTTTTTAAATATATAAGATATCAGCTATATAATATAGAAAAAGATATTATTCTTCCTTTATCTTCAAACTAAAAAAAATCCCTATAATAAGCAGCAAAATTGTTATAAAATAAAGAGTTTCGTATCCAAAAAATTTTAATACAAATCCACCAGGAATTGAAAAAAAGAGTCCAATCGAAGTGATATTTGCCTGCAAAGCTACATATATGGGTCTTTTATCTTCTGGAGATATAACTAAAATAAGATTGTTTGCTGCTAATCTAAATCCATCTGTTGCCGCTCCAAAAATAAAAAATATAATTAAATATTCTATTTTGCTATTTGCAAAAAATGCTAAAAAATATGCCACTATCAAAAATAAAAAAGAGATAAATAAGATATACCTATTTTTTTGCGAAGATGAAAGTTTTCCCCATAAAACATTGCTTATCATAGCACCAATCATTTGGGTAGAGATCAAACTTCCTACAAACGCCCCGGTTAAATCTATCTGCTCTTTTGCATGCAATATTACAAAAGGCATAGCAAAAAGATATCCATATGAAAACAAAATCGTAAATATTTGATATCTTAAATTTTTATCCTCTTTTAAAAACAAAAATGTGTTTTTTAAAAACTTTTTAAAGCTTTTCTCTTTTTTTGAAATTTTTATTTTTATAGGCTCTTTAATGGACGCAAAAGCAAGTAAACCAACTCCCATTAAAAAAGCGCTTATTATAAAAAGATAGCCATAGTTATGTGGTGCTTCAAAATTTTGCAAAACCCATCCAGTTACCGCACCGCTCAAAATTGCACCAACTCCGGCAAAAAACTGTCTGTAAGCCATAGTTTTTCCTCTAAATTTATGAGAAAAAACTTTTGCTAAGATCTCTTTAAAATAAATTGCTCCAAAACCGGCTGAAAACGAGAAGATAAAAAGACCAATGCCTATTAGAAATAGAGTGATTTTTGGATAGCTTTCTCCGATTAAAAGTATTATCGCTCCTATACCAAACCAGCTTAAAAATCTGGCTAAAAAAACTCTTTTTAAATAAGGCATAACAATTTGATAACTTTGCGCGTAAAATGCGGCATACATTTGCACTAAAATAGCCCCGCCTCTTAATAAAGAAGCAAAAACTCCAACCAAAATATCACTTGAAGAAAAATGGTGAACGATTAAAGGAAGAACTGCAGATGGCTCAGCTATAGTGGTAGCGACGGCTAAAAAAAAACCGTGCAATATATTTTTTATATGGGAAGATTTACTATCTATCATTATTCTTCAAAAAAATCTTCGCTTGTAGAGTCGATTTTTATCTTTGTGGTTACGCTTGTGTTTGTATCTAAATCTTTTACTTCAACTACCCATATGCCATTTTCTCTACCGGGCAGATATCTATAATCATATACAGAACCATAATATGGTGGAAGGGTAAAAACTTTTTTTCTATCATCTTTACCTGAAGGGGAGTGCCAATGAAAAAGCAATCTTTTACCATTCTCGTTATCTGATCTATCTATAAAATATTTACAATAAATTCTCTCATATTCGATTACGCATTTTATCTCATTTGCGTATAAAAAAGAGGCAATAAAAAAGAAAATAAAAAAATTTACTATTTTTGCCATAAAAAAACTACCTCAAACTCTAAAAATTTGGACGGATAGTTGGATATTAGACTTTTTGTCTCTTTATATGACAAAACTCTTTTTCCAGAACTCACTCCGCTTCTTTTTATATATCTGAACATATCCATTTTATTTTCAAAAAAGAGTTTATATCTTTTAACCTCATAGTTTATCATAAAATATTTCGAAGAAAAATATAATATCTCATCTAATGAATATATCGGTGAAGAGATATTTGATAATTTATGAATTGTCTCAAAAGTTTTATCGGTAAAAATTGCAAAAGCAAAATTTTTTTTAAGTTTTGCAATTTCACGAAAGGTAAAATCAAGATCTTTACTCCATTGTAAAGAAGAAGATGCAAAAATAAAATCAAATTTTTCTTTTTTTAATTTTTCAAAACACTCTTTTTGAGAAAAATCGCAAACTATCTTTTTAACATTTTCCTCTGGATGAAGTTCCAACATCTTTTTAGATTTATCAACCGCTATAAAATTTTTGATATCCCAATCTATATTTTTATAAATCTCTCCTTCGCCGGCACCAAGATCTAAAATATATTTTGGTTTATTTGATACTTTTGATACAAGATGTTTTGCCACTTTTGTTTGAATAATTTTATATTTTTGATAACTATTTGCAAACCTTGAAAACTCTTTTATTGGATTCATCAATATCCTAAAGCTTATTTTTAACCAAATTATAAAATAAATTAGGTATAATTGGCTTAAATTTTTTTAATAAGAGGATTATTTATGCTTCAGGTTTTGTTTATTTTACAGATTATTTTAGCGATTATATTGACAATTATAATACTTCTTCAAAAAAGCTCATCAATAGGACTTGGAGCCTATAGTGGAAGTAACGAATCTTTATTTGGCGCAAAGGGACCGCAAGGATTTTTAGCAAAATTAACTTTTATACTCGGAACGGCTTTTATTATAAATACTATAGCATTGGGGTATATGTATAATAAAGAGCATAATAAATCGATTATCGAAGAAGTTGATGTTCAAAAAAAAGAGATAGTTCCTGAAGTTCCAGTTAAAAACGAAACTTCAAAGGTTCCAACCGCTCCAGCTACAAAATAGGATAAAAATTGGAAATTTTTAGGAAAAATAGGTTTTTACTCTTATTTTTCCTTTACCTTTTTTCATCTTTTTTCTATTTGCAATTTACGGTATTAAAAGCTGATGCCCATATATTTGTATATCATAGATTTGATGATTTTAGATACCCATCTACAAACACTTCAATCAAAGAGTTAATAAAAGAGTTTGAATATTTTAAAGCTAACGGTTATAAAATAATTCCTTTATCTAAACTTTTAAAATCTTTAAAAAAGAAAGATCATATCCCTGATAATTGGGTTGTATTAACTATAGATGACGGATATAAAAGTTTTTATAAAAACGGTTTAGAGATTTTTAAAAAATATGACTACCCATTTACTATCTTTATCTCAACAAAAGCCAGTGAAAAGGGATATAAAGATTATATGAGTTGGGAAGAGATAAAAGAGTGTTTAAAATATGGAGATGTTGCCCTTCATTCCCACGCTCATCCCCATCTAACCCATTTAAGTGATGAAGAGATAAAAAAAGATACTAAAATTGCGATTGATATCTTTAAAAAAAGGTTGGGTTTTAAACCAAAATATTACGCATATCCTTACGGAGAATATGATGATAGAGTAAAAAATATAATAAAAAGTTTTGGATTTGAAGCTATTTTAAATCAAAATATGGGAGCTGTTAATAGATACAGTGATATATATGATCTTGATAGAATAGCTTTGGTAGGAAAAGTAAATTTAAAAGAGAAATTAAAAATCAAACATTTAAGAGCAATATGGAATGAGCCTAAACAATATCCAAAAGATGGTATTTTAAAAAGAGTAAAGGTAAAAATTTTTGATGATGTTAAAAAGGCTCAGCTTTATATAACAGATTATGGATGGAGATGGGTTGAGGTTAAAAACGGGATAATTGAAAAAAATTTAAATCTAAATCTGAAAAAAAATAGGGTTAGGGTTATTGTAAAGGTAAAAAATAGTAAAATTAATACAAAAATTTTAGTTAAATAAAGGAGCAAAGATGGAGTTACAAGAGATATACGATTATGCAAGAGACCATATGCAAAAATCTTTGGAAGTTTTAAAAAAAGATTTTAATACTTTAAGAACCGGTCGTGTTACAACCGCTGTAGTTGAAAATATAAAAGTTGATTATTATGGAACGCCTACTCCACTAAACCAAGCCGCCAGCGTAGTAGCCACAGACGCTACTACGATAGTTATCTCTCCTTGGGATAAATCTTTATTGTCCGATATAGAAAGAGCGATTCAAGAAGCAAATATAGGAGTAAATCCAAATAATGACGGAGAGCAGATTAAACTATTTTTCCCGCCTATGACTGTTGAACAAAGAGAACAAGAGGCAAAAAAAGCAAAGCAGTTTGGAGAAAAAGCCAAAATTGCTATAAGAAACGTCAGACGTGACGCAAACGACAAAATAAAAAAGCTTTTTAAAGAAAAACTTATAACAGAAGATGAAGAAAAAAGAGCTTTAGAAGAGATTCAAAAAATAACCGATGAGTTTATAAAAAAGGTAGACGAGCTTGTAAAAGCGAAAGAACAAGAGATAATGAAGGTGTAGCTAAGGTCAGCCAAAGGCTGAGTAAGCAAACTGCTTTGCTTACTTACCTTAGCAAAAGCTGTGAATTTATGCGAATCCTAAAATCAAGGATTTTAGTGATGAGCATATGAACAGCTAGGTTACCTTGAAGAAAACGAAGCTAAGTGAAGCGAAGCAAGTTTTCGGTTAAATAAGCCAAAGGCTGCGTAAGCAAACTTCTTTGCTTACGTACTTTAGTAAAAAAACTTGATATTTCTATCCAATTAATATAAAGGATAAAAATGCTTGATATTGAAAAAATCTATAAAGATTCAGGTGCACTTTTAGAAGGGCATTTTTTGCTATCATCAGGCAAACATAGTCCAAACTATCTTCAAAGCGCAAAAGTCCTGGAAGATCCTAAAATAGCGGAAATTTTGGCAAAAGAGTTGGCAAAGCAGATTAAAGAGTATGGGCTTGAGATAGATACTGTATGCTCTCCGGCAATTGGAGGACTTTTAGCTGGATATGAACTTGCAAGAGCTCTTGGGGTTAGATTTATATTTACCGAAAGAAAAGATGGCAAAATGACTCTAAGAAGAGGGTTTGAAGTAAAACCAAAAGAGAGAGTTTTAATCTGCGAAGATATTATAACAACAGGTGGATCGGCTATGGAGGCTGCTGAGGAGATCGAAAAAAGAGGTGCTGTTGTTGTTGGTTTTGCCGCTTTGGCAAATAGAGGAGTATGCAATAGAATAAACTCCGATATTAAAAGAAAAAAAGAGTGCAAACTTCCAGAAAACAAACCTTTTTTTGCATTAGCCGATTTTGATTTTCCGATATATGAACCTCAAGATTGTCCCCTTTGCAAAAAAGGAAGCAATCCAGTAAAACCCGGCAGTAGAGGTAATTGATGCCCAGATGGCGAGATGTAAAACATGGAAAAATCCAAACTAAAAAATTGGAAAAAAAAGAACATATCAATTACGCAAAAATAGCCGATAGATTGAAAGCTTTTTTAACAGATACTTTTATGATAACAATGCCTATCTTATATATCGTAATCTATCTGGTTATGGGAAGTAGAGAAGAGTTTAAGTCCCATATGGGATTGGGATGGCTATATATTATAATTCCTCATTTTTTAATAGTTGTCTCTTTTTGGACATTTAAAGGGCAAACTCCCGGAATGAAAGCTTATGATATAAAAGTTATTAACAAAAATAAAAAAAATCCAAATATTTTTCAATCTACTCTTCGCTATATTTTTATGCCGATATCTATTTTTTCAATTTTTGGTCTATTGATAGCTTTTTTTAGAAAAGATAGACAAACGCTACATGATCTGTTATCTAAAACTTTAATGATAAAAGCAGAGGGTGAAGTTGACAAAAAATAGCCCCGTTTTACCATCAACCTTTCTGCCTTCACCTCTTTTTTTTACTATTTCGGCTTTTTATTTTTTCTTCTTTTCCATAATTGGAGTGTATATTATTTATATGCCAAAAGTATTGGAACTTTACGGATATAGCAGTTTTGAGATAGGGATAGTTTTTGCTATGAGTCCGTTGATGAGATTTATAACCCCTTTTTTCTTTTTAAAACATTTTAACTTAACAAAAAAGATATATTTTTTATCCCTTATTTTATCTATAATTTCAGGTGTTTTATTTTATTTGACTATAAAAAATTTTTATCTTTTTTTGATTCCAAATATTCTTCTTGGTATAAGCTTTGCTCTAATTTTGCCCTATGCAGAAACTATCGCTCTTGAAAGGATAGGCAAAGAAAATTATGGAAAAAGCAGACTTTGGGGATCTATAGGATTTATTATAATCGCTCTAGTATTGGCAAAATTTATGAAAAATCCAAACTTTGCACTCCATTTTCTTTTTATTACCATATTTTTTACCTCCATTTTTGGCTTTCTAATCTCAAAATATGAAAAAAATCTCTCCAAAAATAATAAAAATAACGGCTTTTCAATATTGTCCCATTGGAAGTTTTGGGTTAGTCTATTTTTAATGCAAGTTAGCTTTGGACCATTTTACAACTTTTTTACTATTTATGAGACAAATTTTGGACTATCTTATGAAACTGTTAGCTATCTTTGGACATTTGGAGTAATTTGTGAGATAATAATGTTATATTTTCAAACTCCGCTAATGAAAAAAAATCTTCTAACATTAATACAAATCTCCACATTTAGCGCTGTTATTAGATGGTTTTTGCTTTTTTTATTTCCTTCAAATCTTTTTATAGCATACTTTACCCAATCACTTCATGCGCTAAGTTTTGCCTTATATTATTCGGCCTCTATTGCTTATCTTTTTCATATATATGAAAACAAAAAATTGGCTCAGCAATTTTTTGGAGGGATTAGTTTTGGGCTTGGGGGATTTGTTGGAAGTATACTCGCTGGATATTTTTATGGAAAATACCTCTTTTTATACGCCTCTTTCATAGCTCTTTTGGCTTTTATTTTTATTATATTAGAGCCCAAAAGGGCTTAAAGGCTATTAAGCCTTTGGGGCGTAATAGCATCTTTTTGGAGACTCTATTTTTCCCTCTTCTTTTAATTTTTTTATTGCTTTGCTAACCTCTTTGCTGTCTATTCCAAGCTCTTTTGCGATATCTCCCGCTTTAACGGGTTTATTTAGCTCCTTCATTTTAGCAAATACTTGTTCTTCTATACCCATATTTCCTCCTTTAAAATTTATAATTAATACCTATCTTTTGTGTAAAATCATATTTTTTTATATTAGATGGCGGTTTTGAGTCATAATCATATTTTGAGACAATTAAAAGATCCAATTTTTGGCTCAATTTTATACCAAACTCCAGCGAATTTATACTTTCAAAATCGCTAAATTCATCAAGTTTTGGTTGATAATATGATACAAAAGCCATTTTTACGTTTTCATTAAATCTTTTTTTGAAACTTATATAAAAATTTCCTCTAAAATACTCTTTTGTTTTTTGATCTTTAATCTTCTCTGTTTCAAAAAAAGCTCCTATACCAAAATAGGCTTTATCTTCGTTTTTATTATAAAATCTATATCTTTTCCCCGCGCCTATTAAAGCTCTTAATTTTTGATCTTTAAACTCATCTTTTTGAATCTGTCCAAAAAATTCCCAAACACTCTTTTCATCTATTTTTTTTAAATGTCTTAAATGTGCAAACGCCCTATCTTTACTTTTTTCACCGCCGCTTTTTCCATACTCATAGGAAATTTTTGCAAAACTTAAACTCTCTTTTTTATCAATTTGAATCAATCCTGAAATAAGATAAGAAGAGGTATCAGTATTTCCTTTATTTATCTCCACGGACAATCCCACCTCGCCGCTGATTCCTGGCTCTTTTTCGCCTATATCTTTAGGAGCGATTGAAACAATTGCAAAAGAGTAGCTAATAAACAAAAGCAAAAACAAAATCTTTTTCATAATCTCTCCTTCAATCTATCCATTGAACAATCTCATCTATTGACAATCTTTTTTTCGCAGGTGCCGGTTTTATCCTATATCCAAAGGTTATAATAAGAGCGATCTCCTCTTTTTTTGTATCTATTTTTAAAAGTTTTTCAACTTTTTCTTTTTCAAAACCCTCTATCATGCAACTATCTATTCCTATAAAAGCTGCTGCATCTACCATATTTGCAGCCGCAATATAGCACTGTTTTGCGCTCCAACAAAAAAGTTTTTCATCATCAATTTTATCTTGCATAAAATCCTCATACCTTTTTAAATAAGCTAAAATCTTCTCTTTTGGAAGCTCTCTTCTGCTTAGCATTTTAACTACATATTCGCTATTTGGCTTTAAAATCTCTTTTTGAGCCTTTATAACTACCACATGAGAAGATGTAGTTAACTGTTTTTGATCCCAGCAAAGGGGTTTTAGTTCACTTTTTAGCCTATCGTTGGTTATTACTAAAAATCTCCAAGGTTCCATTCCAAAAGAGCTAGGACTCAATCTTGCCGCCTCAAGGATAAAATCAAAATCCTCTTTTGATATTTTTCTTTTTTCATCAAAAATTTTGCATGCGTGCCTAAAATGCATCATCTTCAAAAACTCATCTTTTTTCATAATCTACTCCACAATCTTTTATTTAAATTTAACTCTTCAACCAATCCTATTGAAAGCTTTAGAGTTAAAAAATACTCTTTAAAAACTTCGATATCAAATAAAGATTTAAAAATTGTAGGTTCAAAATTATCTTTAGATGAGATGGCGATAAAGATATGATTATTTACAAAAGATATATAAATAGGAGTCTTTTTTAATCTTTTAATTTTTAAGATTTTCTCCATTAAATTTGGAGTTAAAATATATCTTGCCTCAACTTGATCGCTACTATATACCACAAACTCTTTTTCAAATTCTATATTATCCATTTTAACAAGTTTTAAACCCCTTTTTCTAAAAATCTCTTGAAAAAACTGTCCGAAATATCCAAGTAGTTTTTGTGCGGTATCTGGAAAAATCAGTGTTATACCTTTAAAATTTTTATTGAAATCGGCCATAAAAAAAAGACCCTTAAAAATAGTATGCCAACGTGTTTTACCTTTGGAGTTTTTAGTTTTATATTGGGTATGAAGATCTGAAAAAATGATAGAAACTTTACCTATTTTTCCTGTTACCAGATCGTCACCTTCATATTTATCATACTTTTTTAAAAATAGAAGCGAATTTTTATATAAAGATGAAGGAAAAACACCATTTGGATCGTAATTTAGATTTTCGTCCAAACTTTTTATAAGCTTTTCAATAACTTTTTTTTTGAAATCCTTTCTATAATCTGCGGTTATAAAACTGCTATAAAGCATATAAACTGTAACATCTATAGTAAAAACAGTACTTAGCATATCAGCAAAATCTGACTCTTTAATATCTATGATCTTTGGTATGCCAAAAATTATTAGAAGAGAAATTATTATTAAAAAAGCTATTAATATTTTTAATTTTTTAGCTATCTTGATCCTATCATCTTCAAGCTCTTTTAAAGCGGGATAAAGATCTTTATAATAAATATCCAATATAGAACTAAAATTCATGATTTAAACAGCTCTTTTACATCTATATTTTCTCTTTGATTCTCATCTATCTCAAAAACCTTTTTTCTTTTATAGCCTAAATAGGAAGCTATTATATTTGTAGGAAACATCTCTATAGCATTGTTATAATCTGTCACAGCTTGGTTATATGCACGTCTAGCCGCACTAATTTGCTCTTCGATTTCGTTAAGAGTGTGTTGAAGATGTAAAATATTTTCGTTTGCCTTTAATTGAGGATAATTTTCTACAGCGACCATAATGTTACCAAGGAGTCTACTTATATTTTGGTTTAATTCTATTTTTTCCTCATCGCTAATATTTGGATTTAAAGCTCTGCTTCTTAAATTAGTTAATTTTTCTAAAACATCTTTTTCATGTTTCATATACTCTTTTACCGAAGCTACCAGATTTGGTATTAGGTCGTATCTTTTTTTCAAAAGAGCGTCAACTGAAGCAAAAATATTTTCAACCTGATTTTTTCTCGCAACTAAAAAGTTATATAAAAATATAACAATCGCAACAAAAACTCCCAATATGATTAATAATGTTTGCATAATATATCCTTTGTGCTATTTGGATATTTTAACTATTTTTTATTGAAGATTATATCAAAGAGCGGGAAATTTCCCGCTTATTTTAAGAAGATTTTTTCTGTTTGGCCATTCTTTTTCTTACATGAGGATCAAGATATCTTTTTCTAAGTCTTATACTTTTTGGAGTAACTTCTACCAATTCATCTTCTTCTATCCACTCTAAAGCTCTCTCAAGAGTCATTTTTCTTGGAGGAACAAGTTTTATAGCCTCATCACTGCCTGCAGCTCTAACGTTTGTTAGATTTTTTCCTTTTATAGGGTTTACTTCTAAATCGTTTGGACGAGAGTGTTCGCCTATTATCATCCCAACATAAACTTCGGTTCCCGGTTCAATAAACAAAACTCCTCTTTCTTGAAGATTAAAAAGAGAATAGGCAAGTGCTTTTCCGTTTTCCATAGATATTAAGGCTCCATTTTTTCTATGCTCAACCTCTCCTACAAAAGGTCTAAAATCTAAAAAAGAGTGGTTCATAACACCCTCGCCTTTTGTATCTGTTAAAAATTCGCTTCTAAAGCCTATAAGTCCACGTGCCGGTATTTCAAACTCAAGCCTTGTATAACCCTCTCCCATAGGAGTCATTGAACTCATTACGGCTTTTCTTCTTCCAAGTTTTTCAATAACAGCTCCGCTAAAATCTTCTGGAACATCTATAACCAAAAGTTCAAAAGGTTCTAATTTTACGCCATTTTCCTCTTTTATAATAACTTCTGGACGAGAGAGGCTAAACTCATATCCTTCTCTTCTCATATTTTCTGCCAATATAGTAATCTGCAACTCACCTCTTCCGCTTACTTTAAATTTTCCCTCTCCAACCTCTTCTACTCTCATAGCGATATTTGTTTCTACCTCTTTATATAATCTATCTTTTAATTTATTGCTTGTTACATGTTTTCCTTCAAGTCCCGCAAGAGGAGAGTCATTTACACTAAAAAAGACGCTTAACGTGGGCTCTTCTATATGAAGAGGATCTAAAGGAGAAGGATTTTTTGGATCGACTAAACTATCTCCTACATCAATTGCTTCAAATCCTGCAATCGCAACTATATCACCAGCTTCACTCTCTTCTATTTCCATTCTATTTAATCCCAAAAAGCCGATAAGTTTTGATATTTTTCCTTTTATCTCTTCTCCATCTGCTTTTATAAGTAAAAGATTGTCTCCTTTTTTTACTTTACCGTTAAATATTCTAGCGATTCCTATCCTTCCAACATAATTATCATAATCGAGTGTAAATACTTGAACTTGAGTTGGGTTATCGGCACTTCCAGAAGGTTTTGGAACATATTTTATAATAGCATCAAAAAGAGGAGTTAAGTCTTTGTTTTCATCTTCTAAGTTCCATTTGGCATAACCCTCTCTTGCAGCTGCATAAAGAATAGGAAAATCAAGTTGATCTTCATCTGCTCCCATAGCTACTAAAAGATCAAATACCTCATCTACTACTCTTTCTGGCTCGGCTGCTGGTTTATCTATCTTATTTACAACTAAAATCGGTTTAAGTCCTAAAGATATCGCCTTTTTTACCACAAATTTTGTTTGAGGCATTACTCCTTCTTGAGCATCAACTAAAAGTAATACCCCATCAACCATTTTAAGTACCCTCTCAACTTCGCCTCCAAAATCAGCGTGCCCTGGAGTATCTATAATATTTATCTTTACATCACCATATCTAATAGCGGTATTTTTTGACAATATGGTAATACCCCGCTCTTTTTCCAATTCATTGCTATCCATAGCCCTTTCGGCTAACTCCTTGTGAGCCTCTATTGTTCCTGATTGCTTTAAAAGCTCATCAACAAGAGTAGTTTTTCCATGATCAACGTGTGCAATAACGGCAATATTTCTAATATTTTGCATCTTTATCCTCTAAATTTTTTTTGAAATAATACTATCTTTTGATATATTATACAAATTTGTTGAATAGCCAAGTAATAAAGGAATAAAAAAATGATAAATTACCTGATTTTTGATATGGATGGAACCTTAATAGATAGTTCTAATATCATTTCCAATTCGATAAATTACGTAAGAAAAAAACTTGGACTAAAGCCTCTTGCTAAAAAAGTCATAATAGAGGCTGTAAATGATCCATATCTAAATAAACCTAAATTTTTTTATAATTCCAATGCATACACAAAAGAACAAATCGAATGGTTTAGAGAATATTATGCAAAAAATCATAAAGATGAGGTAATATTATTTACCGGAATAAAAGAGCTTTTAGAAGATATAAAAGAATATTTTAGACTCTCTTTGGCAACAAACGCTTATAGAGCCTCAGCAATTGAGATATTAAGCCATCTTGATATTTTAAAATATTTTGAGATTATCGTATGTGCCGATGATGTAAAACACCCAAAACCAGCTCCCGATATGATATATAAAATAATAAACTATTTTAAATGTAAAAAAGATGAGATATTATTGATAGGAGATGGAAGAACAGATGAAGAAGCCGCAAAAAATGCGGGCATTTCTTTTATTAGAGTCAACTGGGGATTTAGTGACTATAAAGAGGCACTTTCAAATGTAGAAGAGTTAAAAAAATATCTTTTATCCCTAAAATTTAAATAGTAATTCCATATATCTCATGGTAAAGTTTCATTGCATATCTATCACTCATACCAGCTATAAAATCGGCAACAACCCTATAAACTTTCTCATTTTGGCTTCTATAATAAAACTCATCGGGCATAAGTCTTGGATCTTCACATAAAGCGCTAAAAAGATTTTTTATACACTCTTTACCAGCATGCATTTTTCTTAAAATTTTTGGATGACGATACAGTTTTTGAAAAAGTATTTTTTTGAGCTCTTTTATCTTTTTATTTAACTCTTTATCGTAATCAACGGGAATTGGCTCGGTTGCTGGAATTGTTTTGCATAAAATTTTTGTATTGTCTATCTTATCTTTAGAGTTATTAATAAGAGCCATTACAAGTTTGGCTATTAAAAGAGAAGTAAATCTATATCTAAAAAGTTTATCATCCTCATCTTCTAATCCATCCCTTTTAACCTCTTGAATGATTTCTGATACTAACGAACTCTCTTTTAAAGTTTTAAAATCAATTAAATTATATTTTATCCCATCATCTATATCTGCGCTTATATATGCTATCTCATCGGCTTTATCGACAACCATAGCTTCTAAAGAGGGATGCTTTTTTAAATCAAAAATTTCGTCATACCATGAAGTTAAAAAAGGTTTTTTATATGGATAAGAGTGTTTTAAGATACCTTCCAACGTTGCAAAAGTAAGATTTAATCCGTCAAAATCTTTATATCTTTTTTCAAGTTTTGTTACGACTCTAAAACTTTGAAAATTGTGCTCAAATCCGTTTTTACTAAATCTATCTTTTATTACCCTATCTAACTCGTCCCCACCAACGTGTCCAAAAGGCGTATGTCCCAAATCATGGGCTAAGGCGATAGCTTCTGCCAAAACCTCGTTTAAACCAAGCTCTTTTGTTATAGTCCTAGCAATCTGACTAACCTCAAGAGAATGGGTAAGCCTCGTTCTAAAATAGTCTCCTTCATGATTAATAAATACTTGCGTTTTATACTCAAGTCTTCTAAATGAAGAAGAGTGGATGATTCTATCTCTGTCTCTATGAAAAGAGTGTCTAAAATCATTTATACTTGGATAAAATCTATCGGTGCATTTCAAATTAAACCTTTTTTCTCAGTTTTTTCAATTTTTTAAAAACATTTTCAAAATCTATCTCAATTTTACAATCAAGATCTAAAAAGGCTTTTTGATCTAAAAAATCCCCCATCTTTTCATATCTATTGTTATTGAGTCTAAAAATTTTTGCTTTAAAATCTTTTGGATAAACCAAAATATAAAATTTAACCTTCTCTTTTTCATATATTTCAAATTTTATATTTTCATCTTTATAAGCAGTAGATGAGCTAACTATCTCTACAACAACTTCTGGCGCTTTTTGTATAAAATCTTCTAAATCCCCACAAACTACGCTAATATCTGGTCTAACAACATTTTCTTCATCTATCTTCCAGTCCTCTTCTACTAAAACAAAACACTCCTCACACTCATCTAATGATTTTTCCAATTCATGAGCTATTCTTGATAGCAACATTTGATGATCACTTATCGGACTTGGAGCCATAGCAATCGCTATCCCGCCAATTAACTCCCAATCACCTTCCCACTGCTTATAATCTTCATAGGTATAATTTGGGATATATTTTGCCATCATCTCAAACCTTTTTGCTATAATTATCTAAATTATATCATAAAGGAATTTTATGAAAGTAACTCTGCTTCATCACACTCCGTTAGAAGTTTGCGCTCATGCGATAAGGACTTGCTGGCAAAGTTTTGATAAAAGTGACCATGGCGGACAAAAAGATAAAGAACTTATCGATAGAGTAGGAAACAAATATAAACATGCATCAACTTTGGAACATTTAGTTTATACATTTTATATACAAGGAATAAGCAGAGCATTACTTCAAGAGTTGGCAAGACACAGAATGGCTAGTCTTAGCGTAAAATCTACAAGATATACTCTAAAAGAGCTAAAGGATGCTGAACCTTTTAAAGAAGATGACTTTAAAGGAGCTAGCAAATATATTGTTTTAACTGGAAACGAATCGGTAGATAAAATGAGTATAAAGGCACTCAATAATTTACAATCTCTTCTAAAAAAAGGAGTTTCAAACGATATAGCAAAATATGCGCTTCCAGAATGTTACAAAACTGAGCTTACATGGACTATTAACGCTCGTTCACTTCAAAACTTTTTATATCTTAGAAGCTCAAAATCTGCACTTTGGGAGATAAGAGATTTGTCTTTTGAAATTTTTAAAAATTTACCCGATGATCATAAATACCTTTTTGAAGAGTGTATGCAAAAAAATTAAAAATTTATTTCATCCTAATTCTTTGCGCATGTGTAATTGCAACTGCCATAGCATCTGTGATATCTAAAGGTTTTATCTCTTTATTTATTTTTAAAATCTTTTTTACCATAAACGCAACCTGCTCTTTTTTGGCTTTTGCTTTTCCGGTAAGCGATTTTTTTACCTGAAGTGGAGTATATTCGCTAAAATTTCCGTGAATTTGTAAAATCCTTAAACTCAAAGCTCCTCTAAACTGAGCAAGTTTTAAAACGGTTTTTGGATTGTATGCGTAAAATATATCCTCAATAGCCACCTCATCTATTTTAATATTTTCAAATATTAGATCCAATCCCTCAATAAGCTGTGAAATTTGAAATTGAAGGTTATCGGATTTGATTTTTATAAGTCCCGCTTCTACCAATTTCAGGGAGTTTTTATCCATATTGACGATAGCGTAACCAAGATTTTTGCTTCCGGGGTCTATTCCTAATATATTCACAGTTTTTCACATCCTTTTCACATAGTGATTTATTTTTTATTTTTTATCATTTTAACTAAAGTTAGGAAAGTTTTAGATAAAATATTCACATAATTCACATTTTATTCACATAGTGAAAATTTTTTTTCAAGGGTTAATATGCTTGGAAACGAAATATTAAATATGTTAAAAGAAGAGATATCAAATATAGAGTATGAAAGATATATAAAACTATTAAAATATGACGAAAAATCCTCTAAAAGCGATCTTTTGATATACAAAGCCCCAAACCCTCTAATAGCAAACTGGGTAAAAACAAAATACTCAAAAAAAATAGCAAGATTATATGAAATAAAAACAGGTATAAAACCTCAAATAGAGATCGTTGTAAAAAAAGTAGATAACAAAAGAAAACAAAAAATACAAAAAGAGGTGCAAAAAAGCGCAACAAGCACTAAACTAAATCCATCTTATACTTTTGAAAATTTTGTTGTTGGAAGCTCAAATCAGTTTGCGTATACGGCCGCATTAAGCGTAGCCGAAAAACCGGGACAACTTTATAATCCTCTTTTTATCTACGGAGGAGTTGGACTTGGAAAAACCCACCTACTTCAAGCTATAGGAAATTTTAATCTTAATAGAGGAAAAGGAGTTATATATACAACTATTGAGCAGTTTATGAACGATTTTACATACCATTTAAGAAACCAGACTATGGATAGGTTTAGAGAAAAATATAGAAAATGCGATATTTTATTGATCGATGATGTTCAGTTTTTAAGTAGAAAAGAGCAGACTCAAGAGGAGTTTTTTCATACATTTAACGAACTTCACAATAAAAATAAACAGATAGTTTTAACAAGCGATAAACACCCAAAACTGATAGCTGGACTCGAAGATAGGCTAAAAAGCAGATTTGAGTGGGGCCTTATAGCAGATATCCAGCCTCCAGAGCTTGAAACAAAAATAGCGATTATCAAAAAAAAGTGCGAGCTTGACGGAATAAGTTTGGACGATGAAGTGGTAAACTACCTCGCTACAACCATGGATAACAATATTCGAGAAATTGAGGGAACCATTATAAAATTAAATGCTTACGCATCTTTAATGAATCAAAAAATTACCTTAGATTTTGCTAAAAGCGTTTTGAAAGAGCAGATAAAAGAGCAGCAGGAAAATATTACTATGGATGATATTATAAAGGTAGTTTCAGAAGAGTTAAATATAAAACCAAGTGAAATAAAAAGCAAATCAAGAAGCCGACAAATAGTTAACGCAAGAAGAATAGTTATGTATCTTGCAAGAAATTTAACACCAAATTCTATGCCGGCTCTTGCACAATATTTTGGTATGAAAGATCATACTTCCGTAAGCCATGCTATGAAAAAAATAAACGAAATTATGCAAAAAGATGAAAATTTTAAAGTTCAAATAGAAGAGTTAACACATAAAATAAAACATTCATAAGTGAAAAAAGGTGAAATAGTTTTTGATTTTTTTGAAAAAAATTTGCCCAAATTTTAGATATTTAAAAGCAATTTTCACAAATTCAACCAAAACTACTACTATTTCTATAAATTTTAATAAATATATAGGCTTTTTTTTATAAAATTGATAAAGCAAACTCAAAGGAGCAAATTATGAAACTCTCTGTCCAAAAGAGCACACTCGAACAGGTCTTAAGCCAAATGCAACCTTTTTTGGAAAAAAAAGATACAAGTCAGATAACATCCCATATCTATTTTGACGCAAAAGATTCAAACTTAACACTTAAAGCTACAGATTATGAGATAGGTTTAAAAACAGAGATAAAAGATGTAAATATAAATGAAGATGGAAAAGCTACCGCCAACGGAAAAAAGATATTAGATATTGTTAGAATATTAAAAGATGAAGAGATAATTTTAGAAAAAAAAGATGACCATCTTTTTATAAAACAGGGTCACTCAAAATTTAAATTGCCAGTATTTGATGCAGAAGAGTTTCCAACTTTTCCAACAACACAAAATCTTCCAAACATATCTTTAAATAGTATAGATTTTATAACTTCCCTAAAAAAAATTACACCAGCTATTGATACTAACAATCCAAAATTTGAACTTAACGGTGCTTTAATAGATATAAAAGAGGATCAAATAAATCTTGTAGCAACAGATACTAGAAGACTAGCATTAGTAAAACTAAAAAACTCGCCAGATACAATATTGGCTTTAATAATTCCTAGAAAAGCTATTTTAGAGATTCAAAAACTATTTTTAGAAGATATAAGCCTATATTATGATGAAACAAACTTAATAATAAAATCTGATAATTATCTCTTCTTTACAAAACTTATAAATGGAAAATTTCCAGATTATGAAAGAATAATACCAAAAACTCTAAAATATGAATTAAATCTTCCAAAAGATAAAATGGTAGAGGCTATTAAACAGATAACCACCATATCAAACGAAATAAAGCTTACATTTTTAAAAGATAGAATTATTTTTAAAAGCTTAAGCGAAGAAAATATCGAAGCTCAAACGGAAATCGAAGTTCAAACCCCATTTGAAGAAAAATTTATAATGGCGGTAAATAGTAAGTTTTTGCTCGATTTTATAAATCATATCGAAGGTAACGAGTTTATAATGGGTTTAAATGAGCCAGAACTACCTTTTCTTCTAAAAAATGAAAATTTCTTAACTATTATCATGCCAATAGTTATCTAATTAGCAATTTATTAAAAAAAAGATATAATCTATATATTTTTAAAGAGGGTCTAACCCTCACTTTTTTAAAGAGGTAGATAATGGAAAAAAATTATGGTGCTGAAAAGATAAAAGTTTTAAAGGGTCTTGAAGCCGTTAGGAAAAGACCCGGGATGTATATCGGAGATACAAATATCAGCGGGCTTCATCATCTAATATATGAGGTTGTTGATAACTCAATCGATGAAGCAATGGCTGGTTACTGCAATAAAATAGATATAACTTTAACAAAAGATGGAAGCGCGATTATTAGCGATAACGGTAGAGGAATACCGGTAGATATTCATCCAACTGAGAAAATTCCGGCAGCAACTGTTGTTTTGACGGTGCTTCATGCTGGAGGAAAATTTGAAAAAGACGCATATAAGGTAAGCGGCGGACTTCACGGGGTTGGAGTTAGTGTAGTAAACGCTTTGTCTAAAAAACTTATAATGACTATAAAAAGAGACGGCAAAATTTATAGACAGGAGTTTGAAAAGGGTATTCCAATTACAGATCTTGTAATTATCGGAGAGACTAACAGAACGGGAACTACTATAGAGTTTTGGCCAGATGACGAGATCTTTGAAACCGTGGATTTTAAATTTGATATATTATCAAGAAGATTTAAAGAGCTTGCCTATTTAAATCCAAATATAACCATTACTTTCAAAGATGATAGGATTCAAAAAAAAGAGGTTTACCATTTTGAGGGGGGACTAAAACAGTTTGTAGAAGATCTAAATAAAAAAACTCCTATAACAAAGCCTTTTTTAATAAGCGAAAAGATTGAAGATATCGAGGTTGATATAGCCCTTATGTATAATGAAGGGTATGATGAGAGAGTTTTAAGTTTTGTAAACAATATAAGAACTCCCGAAGGTGGGACCCATGAAAGCGGATTTAGAGCGGGACTTACGAGGGCTATTTCAAACTATATCGCACAAAACGCAAGTGCTAAAGAAAAAAATGTAAAAATAACTGGAGATGATGTAAGAGAGGGGTTAGTTGCCGTAGTTAGCGTAAAGGTTCCAGAGCCTCAATTTGAAGGGCAAACAAAAGGAAAACTTGGATCAAGTTATGTAAGACCCTTGGTACAAAAACTAACATATGAAAAACTTGTTAAATATTTTGAAGAAAATCCTATAGAAGCAAAAACCATAATGAATAAAGCTTTGGCAGCGGCAAGAGGAAGAGAAGCTGCTAAAAAAGCAAGAGAATTGGTACGCCGCAAAGATGCAATGAGTGTTGGAACTCTTCCTGGAAAACTTGCCGATTGTCAAAGTAAAGACCCATCTATTAGCGAACTGTTTTTAGTTGAGGGAGATAGTGCCGGAGGTAGCGCAAAACAGGGACGAGATAGAGTTTTTCAGGCTATTTTGCCATTAAAAGGAAAAATATTAAATGTTGAAAAAGCAAGACTTGATAAGATTTTAAAATCGGATGAGATAAAAAATATGATAACGGCTCTTGGATGTGGGATAGGCGAAGAGTTTGACGAAAGTAAGCTAAGATATCATAAAATAATAATAATGACAGATGCCGATGTAGATGGAAGCCATATACAAACTCTACTTTTAACATTTTTCTTTAGATTTTTAAAACCTATCGTTGAAAAAGGATATCTATATATTGCACAGCCTCCTTTATATAGATATAAAAAGGGTAAAAAGAGATATATTTAAAAGATGACACTGAACTAAATAGTTTCCTTATAGAAAACGGAATAGACTCTTTAAATGTTGAAGGTATAGGAAAATTTGATCTAATAGATTTTTTTAAACTAGTTGCCCATTATAGAATGATTTTAAAAGAGATAGAAAAAAGATACTCTCTTATAGAAGTTGTTAAATTTTTAATCGAAAATAAAGATCTACTTGCTTTAGATAATCAAAATCTTTTTGAAAAGATCAAAGAGTATTTATCCACTCTAAATTATAATATTTTATCTTCAAAGGTAGATGAAGAAAAGATACATTTATATGTTCAAACAGATGAAGGACTTGAAGAGATTATTATAGATGATGAGCTTTTTACAAACCCTTTTTATGTAGAAGCTGTATATATTCATGAAAAAATAGAAGAAAGAGTTCCTGAAAGCCTAAAAGGCAAAGATTTGATAAAAGTGCTTGAAGAAGTTGAAAAAAGCGCTAAAAAAGGTGCTTATATACAAAGATATAAAGGCCTTGGAGAGATGAACCCAGAGCAGCTTTGGGAAACTACCATGGATCCAGAAAATAGAAGACTTCTTAGAGTTACTGTAGAAAACGCCGAGAGTGCTAGCGAAGTATTTAATCTATTTATGGGTGATGAAGTTGAGCCAAGAAAAAAATATATAGAAGAACATGCTAAAGATGTAAAACATTTGGATGTTTAATGCTTTATTCTCAAGAAGTTGAAAGAAGCAATAAGTTTAAACTCTCTCTTAGGATAGGTTTTCCTATCCTTCTTCTTATATCTTTGATTTTATATATTATTTTTAGCGAAGGTGCTTTAAATCTTTTAAATTTTACTATTTTAATATTATCTATCTTTATTTCTATCTATTTTATATTTTTTATGATTTATGAAGGTTTAACGGAAAAAGTTTTAGATCCTGTTTCAAAAGCTTTCAATAGAGAAGCTATTTTAAAA
>NZ_CEXZHP010000006.1:0-23491 GCF_982775275.1 Nitrosophilus sp. | reverse complement strand
AAGTAAAGCAGTTTACTTCCTAAAGCTTCGCTTTGCGCTTGCTCACTCAACTACTTAACTATTTTAACCATTTTAACCACTCAACAATTCAACCAAAATTTATTAAGGTAATTATTATTTTTCCTAATGTATTATAATTTAAAATAGTAAATCATTTAAAGGCTTTTTATGAGTGCACTAAGATATATATTGATATTTTTTTTATTTTTATCTTTTGTAAATGGATCTGTCTTTAAGGGGCAAAAAGAGTATATGAAAAAATGCAAAATTTGCCATGGAAATGGATCTAAAGTTGCCAAAGCAAAAAGTTCTGAAGAGTGGATAAAGCTTTTTGAAAATGAAGCCATGTTATTAAAAAAAGCACATGAAAAAGATAAAGATGCCATGAAATATTTTGATAGTGATAGATTTTCTAAAAATTATAAACATTTATTAGATTTTTTTGTCAAATATGCTGCTGATAGTGGAAATGTTCCTGCATGTAGTGATTAGCTTTTAAAAAAATTCTTTTTTAGATAAAATTCTCAAAATTTTTATATTGGAGTTGTTATGTCAAAGATGTGGTCTGGTAGGTTTGAAAAAGATGCAAGTAAGTTATTGGATCAATTTAATGCGTCACTTATGTTTGATAAAGAGCTATATAATGAGGATATTTTAGGTTCAATAGTTCATGCAAAAATGCTTAATAAACAAGGAATTTTAACAGATCAGGAGTTAAATGATATTATAAAAGGTTTAAATGAAATAAAAGAAGAGATAGAAAAAGGAGAATTTAAATTTGATATATCTGATGAAGATATTCATATGGCGATTGAAAAAAGATTGACTCAAAAAATTGGTTATGCTGGTAAAAAACTTCATACTGCAAGAAGTAGAAATGATCAGGTTGCTTTGGATTTTAAACTGTATGTTCAAAAAAACAATAAGATTATAATTGAGCTTATAAAAGAGCTTATTAAAACTTTTTTAAATATAGCAAAAAAACATAAAGAAACAATTTTGCCTGGGATGACTCATCTTCAGCATGCTCAACCTATCTCTTTTGCATATCATTTACTAGCTTATGTAAGTATGTTTAAAAGAGATTTAGAGAGATTTAAAAATTCATATGAAAGAAATAATTATTCACCTTTGGGTTGTGCTGCATTAGCTGGAACTCCCCATCCAATAGATAGAGAATATACGGCAAAAGAACTAGGTTTTAAAGCTCCAACCATAAATTGTTTAGATAGTGTAAGCGATAGAGATTTTGCACTTGAGATTTTGTTTAATATAGCTACAATGATGATGCATATTTCAAGACTTTCTGAAGAGTTAATATTATGGTCAAGTTATGAGTTTAGATTTATTACCATTAGTGATGATTATGCGACGGGAAGTTCTATTATGCCACAAAAGAAAAATCCAGATGTGCCAGAACTTTTAAGGGGAAAAACCGGAAGGACTTATGGCAATCTAATCTCATTGTTAACTGTAATGAAAGGTTTACCTTTAGCATACAACAAGGATATGCAAGAAGATAAAGAAGGTGTTTTTGATAGTGTAAAAACTGCAAAAATTAGTTTAACAATTTTAAATGAAGTAATAAAAACTATGAAAATTAATAAAGAAAACATGTATAAAGCAGCTAAAATTGGTCATTTGACTGCCACAGATTTAGCTGATTATTTAGTTCAAAAATGTAATATTCCATTTAGGGAAGCTCATTTTATAACAGGACGTGCGGTTGCATTGGCTGAAAAAAAGAAAAAAGATATAAGTGATCTCACATATGATGAGTTAAAATCGATAGATGAAAGAATAAAAGAGGATGTAATTCAATATTTAAAACTTGAGCATTCAATGAATTCAAGAGATTCATTGGGAGCAACTTCAATTAATCAAGTAGAAAAACAGATAAAATATTTTGAAAAATGGCTTGAGGAGAATAGCTAAAACTAATCTCCTCAATATTATTTAGACATATTTTTTTGCCTCTTTGTCTGGTGCTAAATGTGGCCAGATGAGTTTTGCACCGCCCAACATATGAAAATGAAGATGCATCACTTCTTGTCCACCATCTTCTCCGTTATTTACAATAAGTCTATAGCCTGTTTTATCTAAAGATAATTTTTTTGCTACCTCTTGAATAAAAGGAGTCATTTTAGCCATTACTTCAGGTGGAGTGCTTTGGAAATTTTCAATATGTTGTTTAGGGATGATTAAAACATGAATCGGCGCTTTTGGACTAATATCATGAAAAGCTAAAAACTCATCATTTTCTAAAACTTTATTTGCTGGAATCTCACCTTCTACTATTTTACAAAAAATACACATTTTTTCTCCTTATATATTAGCTAAATAGTTGAGTGGTTAAAATAACCAAGCTTTTTAACCATTTAACAAAGTATATAATACAAAATCTTATCTTTTTATAATGAAAACTATAATATCATTTGCAAAACTAAAAAATAGGGGTGCTTTTTGCAAGAATGGTTAAAAAAGATTGAAGAAGCTATAAATTTAGAAGAACTTGAAAAAATAAGAGTTGAAATTTTTGGTAAAAAAGGCATTTTGGCTTCAGAATTTGCTAAATTAAAAGAGTTGCCAAATGAAGTGAAGCCAAAAGTTGCAAAAGAGTTAAATGAGTTAAAAATAAAATTAAATAAACTATTATCCAAAAAAAGAGAAGAATTAGAAAAAAAAGAGTTACAAAAAGAGCTACAAAAAGATGAGATAGATGTAACTCTTTATTCTCCTTATAATAACAAAGGTGCGCTTCATCCGGTTCAAGATACATTGGATAAAATTATAGAATATTTTATATCAATGAATTTTTCTATTGAGAGTGGACCTTTGGTGGAGGATGATTTTTATAATTTTGAAGCGCTCAATCTACCAAAATATCATCCAGCTAGGGATATGCAAGACACTTTTTATTTTAAAGATGAGAAGCTTTTAAGAACACATACTTCACCTGTTCAAATTAGAACTATGCTAAAACAAAAACCTCCAATTAGAATGATAAGTCCAGGAGCTGTATTTAGAAGAGATTTTGACTTGACTCACACTCCTATGTTTCATCAAGTTGAAGGGTTGGTTGTAGATAAAAAAGGTAAAGTTTCTTTTGCTAATTTAAAATTTATATTGAGCGATTTTTTACACTTTATGTTTGGCGACGTTGATATTAGATATAGGCCAAGTTTTTTTCCTTTTACTGAACCTTCTGCCGAAGTTGATATAAGTTGTATTTTTTGCAAAGGAAAAGGTTGTAGGGTTTGTTCGCAAACTGGATGGTTGGAAGTGCTTGGCTGCGGGATGGTTGATCCAAATGTTTTTAAAGCGGTTGGTTATAGTGATGTTAGTGGATACGCTTTTGGTTTAGGAATAGAGAGATTTGCTATGTTAATACATAAAATAGGTGATTTAAGAAGTCTTTTTGAAGGTGATTTAAGATTATTGGAGCAGTTTAGATGATTATAACAAGAAGTTGGTTGCAAGAATGGATCGATATATCAAAAATAAAAACCGAAGATATAATTAAAAAATTAAACAGTATCGGTTTAGAAGTAGCTGATTATAAAAAAATAGATATACCTCAAAATGTTGTTATCGGAAAAGTTTTAAAATGCCAAAAACATCCAAATGCCGATAAACTCTCTGTTTGTGAAGTGGATGTAGGCGATGAGACTCTTCAGATAGTTTGTGGAGCTAAAAATGTAGCAGCAAACCAATATGTAGCAGTTGCAAAAGTTGGTTCTATTTTGCCGGGGAATTTTAAAATTAAACCGGCTAAACTAAGAGGAGTTGAGAGTTTTGGAATGATTTGTTCATCGACTGAGCTTGGATTGCCAAAACTTGAAGATGGAATAATGGTTTTAGATGATAGTATAGGAAAATTAAATCTTGGTAAAGAGCTTAGAGATTATGAAATTTTAAATGATGAAATAATTGAGATAGAACTTACCGCAAACAGAGGAGACTGTTTAAGTATTTATGGAGTTGCTAGAGAGCTTAGTGCAGCTTTTGATATAAATTTGAAGGGACCAGAAGATATTGTATTTGAAAAAAAAGAGAAGATGCAACTAGGAATAGGAAGGGTATTAAATATAAAACATAACGAAATAGATGCCAGTTTGATCTATAAGCTTTTTTCTAACGGGGGTTTTGAGACACCTTTGAAAATAAAAATAAGATTGGCTTTTATTGAAGAAAATTTTGAAAATGAAATTGAAAATATCGCTTTTTATGCTACATATTCAACAGGAACTATTTTAAGGGCTTATAGTTATGATATATTTAAAGAGGATGATATAGCAAAAATTGAATTAAAAAAAGACGAAAATGATTTAGATGCAGTTTATGATAATAAAAAAATCTCAATTATTGGAGTAAATCAGATAAAAGAGTCAAAACCTAAAAAGAGGAAAAATATTTTATTATAGAGGCAAGCTACATAGATCCGCATCTTTTATCAAAAAGATTTTTTGAAGCTTCCAAAAAAAACAAAATAGATACGGACTGGGTTTATTATAGAAGCAGTAGAGGCAGCAATCCAGATCTTAATTTTGGGATTGACTATTTTTGTTATTTAATAAAAGAATTTAGCGATATAGATATATTTTCTGGCTCCCATGAGATTATAAAAGAGTTTAAGCAAAAAAGCGTAAACGTAAATTTAGAGAAACTAAACTCCTTAATAGGTGAAGAGATTTCTCAAAATAGTATCGTAACTATATTATCAAAATTGGGTTTTGAGGTTACGAAAAAAGAGAGCGAAAATATTGTAGTTAAAGTTCCAAAATTTAGACATGATATTGAGAATGATCAAGATATAGCAGAAGAGTGTATAAGATTTATTGGAATAGATAAAATAGCATCTAAACCGTTTAAATTAGAGGAAAAAAATAGGCTAAATAGAGATTATTTTGATTTTAGAAAAAGAAAAAATTTCAAAAATCTAGCAGTTGCAGCAGGGTTTTATGAAACAACAAACTATATATTTACAAATAGAGAAAATTTAAAGGATTTTGGATTTGAATTGGTCAAAAAAGAGTTGGATTTAA
The DNA here is from genome assembly GCF_982775275.1 of Nitrosophilus sp. Lineage (NCBI taxonomy): Bacteria > Pseudomonadati > Campylobacterota > Epsilonproteobacteria > Nautiliales > Nitratiruptoraceae > Nitrosophilus > Nitrosophilus sp. The sequence continues at coordinate 18,446 of NZ_CEXZHP010000006.1, read as the reverse complement.
TCAATCCAATAACAAAAGAGTTAAACAGTTTAAGAACTTCTCTTGTTCCGGGATTATTGGAACAAGCAATTTATAATTATAAAAATGGAAAAAAAGTTGTAAGACTTTTTGAAATTGGGACGGTTTTTGATATAGATAGAAATGAAAAAATAAATTTTGGGTTTATTTATACAGGGTTTAAAGAGAACGATTTTATCTCAAATCACGGAAAGCCGGATTTTATTGATTTTAGCGAGTTTGTAAAAAAAATCTCGCAGGTAATTGGAGATTTTGAGTTAAGTAAGTGCGAACCAAAAAACAATCTTATGCATCCATATCAATGCGCTAAGATAAAGATAAAAAATTGCATAGTAGGATATATTTATAAACTCCATCTTTTATATCAGAAAGGTTTTGATATTCCACCCACTTATATATGTGAAATCGAGTTTGATAAGATACCTTTTGAACTAAAAGAGGCTAAAGAGTACTCAAAATACCAAATAGCTTTTAGAGATTTGAGTATTTTGATAGATAAGAGCATCGATTTTGAAAGCATAAAAGATTCATTGAAAGAGAAATTGCCTAAAGAGATTAAAAGATTTTATCCAGTAGATATTTATGAGAGTGAGAAATTGGGAAACAAAAAGAGTTTAACTATTAGATTTGTAGTTCAATCAGATATCAAAACTTTATCAGAAGATGAGATCTCTACAATAATGCAAGAGTTGCTAAATATTTTAAAAAGTAGTATTGGAGCCGAGCTTAGATGAGTTATATAAAAGTAAAAAAGAGTAAACCTTTTGATTTAGAGATAGATGATATTGCGCCAGATAAATCGATATCTCATAGAGCCGCAATGTTCTCTTTATTGAGTGATAAACCCTCAGTTATTAAAAACTTTTTAATGGCCGAAGATACGCTAAATAGTTTAAATATCGTTTCAAAATTGGGTGCTGAGGTTGAGATAGAAAAGGAAAAAATTGTAATTACTCCAAAAGAGATAAAAGAGCCAGATGATGTATTAGATTGTGGAAATTCTGGGACTTCAATTAGGCTTTTTTGCGGACTATTTTCAAGCATGAATGGTTTTTTCGTATTGACCGGAGATAAATATTTAAGAAAAAGACCTATGAAAAGAGTGGTAGAGCCTTTAAAAAGTATAGGGGCTATAATTGACGGTAGAGAAAATGGAAATTTAGCTCCTTTAGCTATTAGAGGATCTAAACTTAAAAGTTTTTCATATAAAAGCAAAATCGCTTCGGCTCAGGTTAAAAGTGCGATGATATTGGCAGCTTTGAAAGCTGATGATAAAAGTTATTATTTTGAGCCAGAACTTAGCAGAGACCATACAGAAAGAATGTTAAAAGGTATGGGTGCAAAACTTGAGACGAAAGTTTTAAATAAGGGTTATGAAGTAGTTATTTATCCTCAAAATGAGCCTCTAAAGCCTTTAAATATCAAAATACCGGCTGATCCTTCAAGTGGATTTTTCTTTGCGGTTGCCGCGGCTATTACTCCAAAAAGTAGAGTTTTAATAAAAAATGTAACATTAAATCCTACAAGAATAGAGGCTTATAATGTTCTTAAGAAAATGGGCGCAAAGGTAGAGTTTATAGAAAAAGAGAATATTTATGAGCCAATTGGCGATATTTTAGTTGAGTATGCACCTTTGGAAGGTGTTGAAGTTAGTAAAAATATATCTTGGCTTATAGATGAGCTACCGGCTCTATCTATCGCTATGGCTGTAGCAAAAGGAAAAAGTTTGGTAAAAAACGCTAAAGAGCTGAGAGTCAAAGAGAGTGATAGAATAAAAAGTGTAGTTGACAATTTAAAAAAATGTGGTATAAATGTGGTTGAATTTGATGATGGTTACGAAATTGAAGGTGGGGAGATAAAAGAGGCGGAAATTGATAGTTTTGGTGATCATAGAATAGCTATGAGCTTTTTAATTGCAGGACTACTAAGTGGCATGAAAGTAAAAGATACCAAATGTATATCCACCTCTTTTCCAAATTTTGTGAAAATTTTATCAAAAATAGCAGAGGTTGAAATTGGAGATTAGATTAGCAAAAAGTTACGGATTTTGTTTTGGGGTAAAAAGAGCTATAAAGATAGCTGAAGAGACAAAAAACAGCAATACTTTAGGACCCTTAATACATAATAAAAAAGAGATCGATAGATTAAAAGATGAGTTTAATGTTGGGCTTGTTGAAGATATAGATGAAGTAAATCAAGGAGACACGGTAGTTATTAGAACCCATGGGATTCCAAAAGATAAATTAAATTTATTACAAAAAAAAGATGTAAATATTATTGACGCTACATGCCCATTTGTAACTAAACCGCAGCAAATCGTAGAAAAAATGAGCAATGAAGGTTATAGTGTAGTAATTTTTGGAGATATTAATCATCCTGAAATTAAAGGAGTTATGAGTTACGCAAAAGATCCGATTGTAGTTTTAGACGTTGATGAATTAAAAGGTAAAAAATTAAAAGAGAAGGTTGCAACGGTTGCTCAAACAACAAGAAAATTTTTGGAATATCAAAAAATTGTTAACTATTTGATGGAAAACTGCAAAGAGGTTAGAGTTTTCAACACCATATGTAACGCAACTTTTGAAAACCAAGACGCCGCAAGAGAACTTTCAAAAGAAGCCGATATTATGATAATAATAGGGGGTAAAAACTCTTCAAATACAAAGCAGCTTTTTAATATTTGTAAAGAAAATTGTGAAGATAGTTATTTGGTAGAGGATGAAAACGAGTTGAAAAAAGAGTGGTTTATCGGAAAAAAAATATGTGGAATTACGGCTGGAGCCTCTACTCCTGATTGGATTATAGAAAAAGTTATTGGTAAAATAAGGGAATTTAAAGTATAATAAGCAAATTTTTAAGTAAGGAAAGTATGATGAATAAAGAGGAATTGTTAAAGGGTGGCGAATCAAGCGAAGATTTTGCGTCGATGCTTGAGGAGTCGTTTAAAAAGAGCGAGTCTAAAATAATAGACGGGCATATAGTTGAGATACAAAATAACGAAAGAGTTCTTGTTGATGTTGGAGAAAAGCAAGAGGGTATTTTAAATATTAACGAAATAAAAGATAAAGAGGGAAATCTTTTATATAACGTAGGTGACTCGATCAAAGTTTTGGTATCTGGGTTTAAAAATGAAAGGCCGATAATCTCTCATAAAAAAGCTATGGCAAAAGCAAAAACCGCCGATTTTATCAAAGAGCATAAAGATGACTTTGAAAATATCGTAGTTGAGGGTGTAATTACCGGAAAAAATAGAGGCGGTTACACTGTTGAGAGCGATGGTGTTCAATTTTTTATGCCAAACTCTTTATCTTATCTAAAAGGAAGAGTTGAACCGGGTAGAAAAATCAAAGCAAAGATTGAAAAAATCGATGAAGAGAATAACTCTATAATAATCTCAAGAAAAAAATATATAGAAGATGAAAGAAAGAGAAAAAAAGAGATTATAAAAGATTTAATGGAAAATGAGAAAATTGTTGAAGGAAAGATTAAAAAGATTACAAACTATGGAATGTTTGTAGAGGTTGCTCCTGGTGTAGAAGGACTTGTTCATTACAACGAAATAAGCTACAAAGGTCCGGTAAATCCAGCAAAATATTTTCAAGAAGGCGAAAATGTAAATGTTAGAGCAATTTCTTATGATGAAGAGAAAAATAGATTGTCACTCTCAATAAAGGCAACTCAGCCAGATCCGTGGAATGAGATAAAAGATGAGTTAGAAGTTGGAGATACGATAAACGTAACAGTTAGCAATATTGAACCATACGGTGTTTTTGTGGATTTAGGAAACGATGTAGAGGGATTTTTACACATATCTGAAATTAGTTGGGATAAAAAAGTTAAAAATCCAAACGAATATCTAAAAATTGGCGACGAGATAGATGTAGAAGTTATAGAGATAGATCCACAAAACAGAAAACTCAGAGTATCTTTAAAAAGATTGCTACCAAAACCTTTTGAGGAGTTTTCAAAAAAACATAAAGAGGGTGAGGTTGTTAAGGGTATAGTTACATCCCTGACCGATTTTGGTGCTTTTGTTAAAATCGATAACGTTGAAGGGTTACTACATAATCAAGATGTATCCTGGGAGAAAGCCAAAGCAAAAGATCTATTGAATGTTGGCGATGAAGTAGAAGTTAAAATATTAAAAATCGATAATGAAAATGAAAAGATATCTTTAAGCGCTAAGGCTTGTCAAGAGTCCCCTTTGCAAAAATATGTTAAAGATAAAAAAGTTGGAGATATAGTTAAAGGAAAAGTTAAAGATATTAAAGAGTTTGGAGTATTTATAGAACTATCACCTGGTGTTGACGCTCTTATTAGAAACGAGGATTTGGCTCCTTTGAAAAAAGATGAACTAAATATAGGTGACGAGATTGAAGGTGTGATATCTATGATAGACACTGTTAAAGATAAAATAAGAGTATCGGTAAAAAGACTTTCTAAAATTAAAGAGAAAGAGGCTTTAAAAGAGATTAATAAAAATGATGAAAAGATAACCCTTGGAGAGATCATAAAAGATAAACTAAACAATTAATTAGTCGAGGGATTAAATTGGGCTTGAATTACTCAACTAACTATAAAAAGGATATTGATGGATAAAAAAAAGATAGTTGTATGCGATCATATTCATCAAAAGGGACTAGAAATCTTAAAAAAAGAGCAAGATATAGATGTTGTTAATGCCGCTGATGTTCCAAAAGGAGATGAGTTATATAAAGTTATCTCTGATGCTGATGTTGTTATAACAAGAAGTCCAACGCCAGTTGATGAGCCTTTTTTAGAAGCTGCAAAAAATTTAAAAGCCATCGTTAGAGCAGGTGTGGGAGTTGATAACGTAGATATAGACGGATGCAGCAGAAGAGGAATCATAGTGATGAATGTTCCTACCGCAAATACGATAGCCGCGGTTGAGCTTACTATGGCACATATGCTAAGTTGTGTTAGAGCCTTTCCCTACGCACACAATCAGCTAAAACTTGAGAGAATTTGGAAAAGAGAAAACTGGCTTGGAACCGAGCTTAAAGGAAAAAAATTAGGAATAATCGGTTTTGGAAATATTGGAAGCAGAGTGGGTATAAGAGCTAAAGCTTTTGAGATGGAAGTAATAACTTACGATCCTTATATTCCTCCTGAAAAAGCGACCGATTTGGGTATAAAATATACTACAAATTTTGACGAAATACTAAAATGCGATATTATTACGATTCATACTCCAAAAAATAAAGAGACTATCAACATGATAGGTCATGATGAAATTGCAAAAATGAAAGATGGAGTTATTTTGATAAACTGCGCAAGAGGCGGGCTTTATAATGAAGATGCGCTATATGAAGGATTAAAAAGCAAAAAGATTAGATTTGCGGGAATTGATGTTTTTACAAAAGAGCCCGCAACAGATAATAAGCTTTTAGAGCTTGATAATGTAACAGTTACTCCACATCTTGGAGCAAACACGATCGAATCTCAAGAAAAAATAGCTATCCAAGCGGCTCAGGCTGCTATTGAGGCTGCAAGAGGAAGCAGTTATCCAAACGCTTTAAATCTTCCTATAAAAGAGGATGAGATACCTCCTTTTGTTAGACCATATCTTGAACTTACGCAAAAAATGGGCTTTTTAGCCGCTCAAGTAAATAAAGGGGCTTTTAAATCCATAAAAGTTATAGCCGAAGGAGAAATAGGCGAATATTTAAAATCTTTAACCACATTTGTAGTAGTAGGTGCTTTAAAAGAGTCTTTGGGAGAAGGGGTAAATTACGTAAATGCCGAATTTGTAGCAAAGGAAAGAGGTATAGAAATAGTTAGTAAAACCCAGCCTAACACAAGCGGATATAAAAATAAAGTTTCGGTTAAATTAACTACAGATAAGGATGTTATAGAGATTGGGGGGACGATTTTTGAAGAGAATGTTCAAAGAATAGTAGAAATTAACAATTTTACAATAGATGTTGAACCAAAAGGTAAGATGATACTATTTAAAAACACCGACGTTCCTGGAGTTATAGGCCAAGTTGGTATGATTTTGGCTAAGCATAATATCAATATAGCAGATTTTAGACTCGGAAGAGATGATCATGGATTGGCGTTAGCGGTAATTATAGTAGATGATGATGTTACAAAAGAGACACTTCAAGAGCTTGCTGATTTAGAGGCTTGTATTTCTGTATCTTACGCTATTTTATAACAAAAAGGATTTTCCTTTTTGTTACTTCATATAAAAATATCTTATAAATTTCTTCAAATTAAACAATGATTAAGAGATAAGAATATATAATCTTTAGCTAAAATAACAAGCAAGATTTCGGAGGAATTTATGAGATATTTCATAGCACTAATTTTTGCTTCGGTTTCACTTTTTGCCGGTATTGAAAATCTAAAACTAAATGATGCGATAGAGCTTTTAAAAAAGAATAACAGCGAGATAAAAATAGCAAAATTCAATGAAGAGATAGCAAGATTTAAAACAAAAATCGCAAAAAGTTATAATTATGGGAAGTTAGATTATACCTTTTTGGCTTTAAGAAGTAATGATGCGGGAAATGTTTTTGGATTTAAGCTTCAAAGCAGAGAGGCAAAATTTGCAGATTTTGGGTTTGATGAGTTTTTAGCGCCTATGGGACAAGTTTTAGGTCTTTTGGCTCAAGAACAAAACGCCCAAGCTGCGGCTGCGATTTCTCAAATGGGTTCTATACTAGAAATTGAACCAAAAAAATTAAACTATCCAGATGCTAGAAATCACTTTTTAAATAAACTAACATATATGGTTCCTCTATTTACCGGATTTAAACTAACTCAATATGAAAAAATATCTAAAGCTATGGAAGAGATGAGCACTTTAGATAAAAAAAAGATAATAAACGAAAAGATTTATCAAACAAAAAAGGCGTTTTACGATATTACATTGGTTGAAAATTATATAAAAAATCTTGAAACATTAAAATCAAATATTGATAAATTGGAAGAGATTATAAAAGCCTTTATGAGTGAAGGGTATGCAAAAGATACAGATCTTCTAGAGGTTCAGGCTAAAAAATATGAGGTTTTGAGTTATCTTAATCAAGCAAGATTAAATAGAGATTTAGCATATCAATTTTTAGAGTTTTTAATAGGTGAAAAAGTAGATTCCATTGCACATGTTGAAGAACTCGCACCTTTACCAAAAGGGGAAGTAAAAGAGCTTGTGGAAAAAACCTTTGATATGAAAAAGGTAAAAATCGGATTAAAAATCGTTCAAGAAAACGTAAAACTTCAAAAAAGCGGATACTATCCAGAAATCGGAGCTTTTGGAGAGTATAGCAGTGCAGACGATAAGCCTTTTAACGATTTTACAGATCATGATGCATACACCATAGGAGCACAACTAAAATGGAATCTTTTTAACGGCGGCGAAACGACTGCTCAAGTTCAAAAAGCTAAAATTGAGAAAATGAAAATGTTTGAACAGTATAATTTGGCAAAAAGAGGTTTGGCTTTAAAAATAAATCAGATAATTACGGAAGTTAAAAGCAAAGATTATGATATTAAAGCTAAAAAGAAAGAGTTTGATTTTACAAAAAGAGTATATGAACATTATCAAGAAAAATATAAAGAGGGGCTTGTAAAAATAAGTGATGTGCTTATAAAGCATTCTGAGGAGATAAAAGCTCTTTTGGATCTGCTTAAAGTTAAAACTTTAAGAAACGAAAAAGTGTTTGAATTAGAAAGTTTATTGGATAAAGGAGAATAGATGAAAAAAATCGCATTTTTAATAGCTTTAATCGGTTCTATTTTTGCCGCCGAACTAAAATTGTCTGGCACGGTTATGAGCGATGATACCAAAATGGTAGCTAGTAGATATATGGGATTTGTTAAAAAAGTATATGTTGATGAGGGAGACTTTGTTAAAAAAGGAGAGCTTTTATATACCATTGATAGCAAAGAGATAGATATGGCAAAAGCTCAAGTTGAGCTAATGGTAGCTCAAGCAAGACTCGCTGTGCAAATGAATCAAAATATGTATAACAATGTCCATACAAATTATGAAAGATACAAAAGATTGTATAAAAAGGGAATGGTAGCAAAATATGAGCTTGAAAATATGGAACTTATGGAGAAAAACACAAAAGATATGGTAGAAATTGCAAAAAAGCAGTTAGCACAAGCAAAAGCTCAATTAGAAGTTGTAAAACATCAGTATGAATATCTAAAATTAAGATCTCCAAATGATGCGGTAGTTATCCAAAAAAATATAAAAGAGGGCCAAATCGCAATACCGGGAATGCCGGCACTTATAATTACCTCTTTGGATAATTTAAAAATTTTAGTGGAGGTTAGTGAAAGCAATCTAAAAAATGTATCTTTAGGTAAAAAAGTTGAAATAAATATTCCATCAATCGGTTTTAAAACAACCGGAAAAGTAGCGGCTATAATTCCGGCATCAAATCCTATGACCCATAAATTTAAAGTAAAGATTAAGTTTGATAAAAAAGGAAACAACAAAATTATTCCTGGAATGTATTCTGAAATAATTATTAAATAAGGGCAGAAAATGGCAGAAAATAGATGCAACTATACACCCACAGATTATGCAGGAAAACTTGCTTTAACTTTTTTGCACAATCCTTTAACGGCTCTTTTGGCGGTATTTATATTGGCGGTTGGATATCTAGCCCTTGAGATTATGCCAAGGGAAGAAGACCCCCAGATAGCAATTAGCGGCGGTGCCATAATAGTTCCTATGCCGGGTGCTTCTCCAAAAGAGATCGAGCAAGTAATCGTAAAGCCTTTAGAGGAAAAGATCAGAGAAATCTCCGGAGTTGAATATATTTATGGTATGGCTATGGAGAATGTGGGTATCGTAAATGTTCAATATTATATAGGAGAAAATAGGGAGATTTCTAACTTAAAGCTTTATGATAAAGTTATGCAAAATATGGATAAACTACCAAAAAACGCAATGCAACCTCTTGTTAAACCTTTTGATATAGATATAGATATTCCCATACTTTCTTTTGCATTTTATAAAAAAGATCCAAATTTAAGTGACGCAAAACTTTTTAAAATCGTAAAAGATATTCAGTATAGATTTAATCGAATTAAAAACGTATCAAAAACTGAGCTAAAAGGTGCACATAAAAGACAATTTAATATCCTTGTAGATTTGAACAAATTAAAAGGTTATCATCTATCTCTTGGTCAGATAATGATGGCTGTAAAGTCGGTAGCTCTTCAAATTCCAGAAGTTAAAAACAGAACAAAAGATAATAAATTGGTAATATTTGGTGTTCCAAACGCTATAGAAAGTATCGAAGATGTAAAAAATATAATCGTAGCAAACTATATGGGCTCTCCTATATATTTAAAAGATGTAGCTAAAGTGGAAGATTCTATAGATATACAAAATTTTAAAAGCGCAAAAATATGGAGTAAAGATATAAAATCAAATATCCCTCAATATACTCTAACGATCGCAAAATTAAAAGGTACCAACGCTGTTTTTGTTGCTCAAGATGTATTAAATGAACTAAAAAAATTAAAACCGATGCTTGAAAAAGAGGGTATCGGATATGTTTTAACAAGAGATTATGGAAAAAGAGCAAACGATGCGGTGAACGAGCTTGTGGATCATCTTCTTATAACCATTGCCATAATTGCCGTTATGTTGGTATTTTTCCTTGGATGGAAAGAGGCTTTAATAGTAACTTTTACTGTTCCGGCAATATTGGCGATTACTCTTTTTATAGCTTATATAACCGGACAGACTATAAATAGAATTACACTTTTTGCGTTTTTACTCTCTCTTGGTTTATTGGTTGATGCGGCGATTATAGTTATAGAAAATATCCATAGACATCTTCATGAACATGATGCGGTATATAAGGATGAAGATACTATTATGGTTGAAGCTACGGATGAAATCGGTGCTCCTACAAATATTGCCACTTTAGCGATTATATTGACTATGGTTCCTATGGCTTTTGTTGGCGGAATGATGGGCGAATTTATGAAACCTATACCTTTAAATGTTCCTGTAGCATTAATAGCTTCATTGGTTATAGCGTATATTTTTACGCCGTATCTTGCAAGACGTATGCTCAAAAAACCCCATTTTCATCACCGTCATCACCATTTTCAAAAAGAGGAACATCTTCCTGATGAGTGTAGAATCGATCAAGGAGATAAAAAGTGAAAAGATATGAAAAATTTATTTATAAAATTTTAGAAAAAAAAGGTTTGAAAAATTTAGTAATCATTGCTACTTTAATAGCTCTTGTGGGATCTGTAGCTATGATACCTACAAAAATAGTATTGGCAAAGATGCTTCCTGGCAAAAGTGCAAATACTTTTAGCGTTTATGTTGATCTTCCAACGGGAAGCAGTATCGAAGAGACAAAAAAAGTAACAGAGTGCGTAGTAGATATATTAAAAAAAGAAAAAGAGGTTACCGATATTGAGACATATTTAGGTATGGGTGCTCCTTTGGATTATGCTGGGCTTGTAAAATGGAGCGCTTTTAAAAATAGCGAAAATTTGGCCGAACTTGTGGTTAACTTAACCGATAAGCACGAAAGAGACGAAAGAAGCTACAATATGGTTCATAGATTAAGACCGGTGATTCAAAAAAAGTGTGAACCTATAAAAAAGGGAACCTCAATAAAACTTATCGAACAGCCTGCCGGTCCTCCTACGCTTGCGGCGATAGTTGCTGAGATTTATGGAGAAAATTTAAGCAGCGTTAGAAAATTTGCGAAAAAAATCGCCGATATTTTTAGAAAAACGGAAGGTTTAGTGGATATTGATATAATGGAAGAAGAGATTTATCAAAAATATAAACTTATTCCAAATATTGATAAAATTCAAAAAAGCGGTCTATCTGTTGAGCAGGTTCAAAAGATTATGTATCTTGCTTTTGAAGGTATGAGCGTAGGTGTAAAAAATACAAAAGATTATCCAACTCAGATAGATCTATTTTTAAGATTAAGTGATGAAACTAGAAGATTTAATGATCAAACCCTTGAGTCTGTTAAAAGTAAATTGGCCTCTTTTGAATTAATGAACCGGATGGGTATGATGGTTCCTCTTATAGAAGTGGTAGATATTGTAAAAGCCGATAGTGAGCCGATGATAATGCATAAAAATTTAAAAAGATATATAAACGTAATTGCCGAAACAGATCTGGTTTCACAAGTATATCCTCTTTTAGACGCAAGAAGCAAAATTATTGAAGAGTTGTCAAAAGATTATGATATTGAAACTACAGATTATCTTTTTAATTTAAGATTTACGGATAAAAAAAGTGGCGAGGTTATTGATTTGAAGTGGGACGGGGAGATGAAAGTTACTCTTGATACTTTCAGAGATTTAGGTCTTGCTTTTATAGCGGCTTTAATACTTATTTATCTATTAATGGTTGTTTATTATAAAAGTTATACATTAAGTTCTATAGTAATGGCAGGAAGCTTTTTATCTATAATTGGCGTAATAATTGGACACTGGGTTGCTGATATTGTGACTGAGGATGTGTTTTTTCTAACTGCAACTTCATTGATAGGGTTTATTGCTTTAATGGGAATTAGTTCTAGAAACTCTTTGCTTCTTATAGATTTTGCAAAGGCGTTAATGGAGAATAAAGGCATCGATAAAAAAAGAGCTATTGCTATTGCAACTGCAACAAGAGCAAAACCTATTATGCTTACCGCAATAGCCATTATTTTAGGTTCTGCACTTCTTGCAAGCGATCCGATTTTTGGAGGACTTGGCGTTGCACTGATTGGAGGAACGGTTGCAGCCGTTGCGGTCTCTTTGATATTTATACCTGTTTTGATGGATAACGCAAAAGCGATGGATTTTACGAAAAAAAATAATTAGTTTTATAGGCGGTATTAGCCGCCTAAGAAAGATTTGTATGGAATTTGGAAAAATGCTGATTTTTATCGGAATTGTATTAATTGTTATTGGGGCTTTTATAACTTTTGTTGGAAGACTGCCCGGTGATATTTATATAAAAAAAGATAACTTTACTTTTTATTTTCCGATAACTACATCTATTTTAATCAGTATTATTTTATCTCTTCTTTTATATTTTTTCACCCGTTTTTTTAGATAATTTTGGTAAAATTAAGCATAAGTTAAAATGGTTAAAAAAGTTGAATAGACTAGAGGAAATAAGAGATATCTTAGCTGATTAAATACTCTAAAAAACCACAAACTGAGCAGATGGGAAGAGTCTTTGAGATTCTTTGTTCATAATGCTCTTAAAAACTGCTTAACCATTTTAACCACTCAACAAAAAAATAAAGGAGAGTTATGGCTTATAGTATGAGTGATTTAAAAAAGGGCTTAAGAATAGAGTTAAACGGTATTCCTTATAGAATAATAGAATATCAACATGTAAAGCCTGGAAAAGGTGCCGCGTATGTTAGAACAAAATTGAAATCTTTAATTGACGGCAGAGTTTTAGAAAAAACTTTTCATGCCGGTGATAAAGCCCAAAAGCCGGATCTTGAGGAAAAAGAGATGCAATATCTTTATGATGACGGCGAAAATATGCATTTTATGGATACGACAACTTATGAGCAGATAACTTTAACCCATGAACAAGTTGGCGAAGATAATATTAAATATATGAAAGATGGGATGAATGTAAAGATTTTATTTCATAACGGCAAACCAATATCTGTAGAAATTCCTCCTGTAGTTGAATTAAAGGTAGTTGATACAGCTCCCGCTTTCAAAGGGGATACCGCAACCGGAGGAAAAAAACCGGCAACTTTGGAAACCGGTGCAGTGATACAAGTCCCTTTTCATATTTTAACAGGTGATGTAGTAAAAGTAGATACTATAGAGGGAAAATATCTGGAAAAAGTTAAATAAGGAGGGATCTATGGCAAATATTTTAGTGCCTCTTGCTGATGGATTTGAAGAGATTGAAGCTATGGCGATAATCGATGTATTAAATAGAGCGGGAAACAATGTTGTTGTTGCAGGTCTTTTTGACAATGAAGTTGAAGGAGCGAACAGCGGTTTAAAAGTGTTGGTAAATATATTATTAAAAGATGTAAATATAGATGATTTTGATATGATGGTCTTGCCTGGAGGATTACCGGGGGCTGAGCATTTAGCAAAAAGTGAGCTTGTTCAAGATTATATTAGAAAAATGAATCAAAAAGGAAAACTTGTAGGTGCGATATGTGCTGCTCCTTGGGCTCTGAAAGAGGCTGGCGTGCTTGAAGGAAAAAAACATACAAACTATCCGGGTTTTGAGGAAAAAACCGGGAAAGAAGGATATATAGCCGATCAAAAGGTTGTAGTCGATGGTAATGTGGTTACATCAAGAGGTCCAGGAACCGCAATATGCTTTGCTCTTGAAATCGTAAAAAGATTAAATGGTGAAGAGACATATAATCAACTAAAAGATGGGCTTTTAGCCGATTATTGTTAATTTTCGTGCAAAAACTTTTGTTTTTGCACGAGTTCTTTATAAATAGTTTCAAACTCTTTTAATATATCTTGATTTTTATGTTTTATAGCGCCTTTTATTAATATTTCGCATTTTTTTATGGCGACTTCTAAAACCTTTTTATCATCGCAAAAGGGAAGCATAGCTTTTACTCTCCATCTATCCATCGCAAAATATTTTTTGCTTAGCTGATCTTTATGACCTCCATACTTAATAACTAGTTTTTCATCACTATATCCTACTGGATATTTTTTAGTAATTCTAAGCCAAAGTTCATAATCTTCACAAACTTCAAAATCCTCTCTAAATAGCCCAACCTCTTCAAAAAGTTCTTTTTTTATAGCTACAGCCGAAGGAGAAATAAGACAAAGATGTAAAGAGTCATAAAATATAAAACCCTCTTTTTTTTGGTGAATCTTTTTTTTATTTAAAAATTTTCCATCTTTTATCCATATCTCATCTGTTTGGTGAATTTTGAAGTTTTTGTTTTTTTTAAAAAATTTGTAATGTGACATTAATTTCTCTTTTTTCCATTCATCATCACTATCTAAAAATGCTATTATTTGTCCGTTTGAGGCTTTTATTCCGGCGTTTCTTGCGGCACTTACCCCCAAATTTTTTTGGGTAATTATTTTTATAGGATAATTTTTGATAATATTTGGAGTATCATCTGTTGAGCCATCATCTACTACTATTAATTCGAAATTTTTATATGTTTGTTTTAAAACAGACTCTATTGCTCTTTTGATATATTTTTCTCGATTATATACTGGAATTATAACGCTAAATTTTGGATAAGTATCTTGCAACTCCATCCTCGTCGTTAGTGTGTTCTAATATTATATCGGCTTCTTTTTTTACCTCTTCAAGGGCATTTTTAACAGCAACTGCACATTTTGCTTTTTTAAACATTCCAAGATCGTTTTTGCTATCTCCAAAAACAGTCAAATCCTCATCTGATAGATTTAAATATTCAAGTACCTCTTCAAGAGCGTGGGATTTATCTCCCTTAGGATGCAATATTGTCAAAAAATGACAATCAATATATGGATCTTTAGAGAGTTTAGTTTCAATATTGTTATTAAATATCGATTTTAACTCCCTCTCTAAAGCTTCCATATGCTCTTTTTCTCCCATATAAACAATCTTTAGGTTATTTTTTAAGGGAGTGATTTTATCTTTTACCATTAATCTATTATCATTTTTATATGATCTTATCAACTCTTTTTGATAAATATTTAATTTTTTAGGATATAGAAATTTTTCATTTAAATTTTTATCTTCAATTCCTACAATAAAAGGCTCTATATCAAATTTTTTTGAGATATCTATAATTTGAGAGGAGATATCTTTGTCAAGAGAGTTAATAGATATTGCTTTTTTCTCTTTTGTGGCAACCATCGCGCCATCTAAAAGAATTAGAGGAATTTTTAGATCCAGCCCTTCTAAAAATTCCAAAGATTTTTTTAGACTTCTTGCTGTGGCTATAGATAAAAAATACCCCTCTTTTACTTTTTTATTCCATATCTCTTTACTAAAATCTGATAAAGATAGATCGCTTTTTAAAAAAGTTTTATCAAGATCGGTTACAAATATTTTCATTTTACCTCCAAAAACTTTCACGTTATAATATCAAAAAAAATTAAGGTTTTCTAATGAAAGTTGATAATGAAAAACTTTTTTTTGAGAGATTAAATAAAATCGATCCCAATCTAATAAATCTTTTAAATACAAAAAAAAGAAGATTTTCTTTTAGAATAAATAGATTAAAAACTACAAGGGAAGAGATCGAAAAGTTTTTAACTGATAAAAATATAAAATATCAAAATGTTAACTGGTTTGAAGATGCTTTTATATTGGATTTAGAAGATAGAGATAAAATCATCAAAAGTAAAGAGTATAGCGAAGGAAAAATATATATCCAAAATCTATCTTCGATTTTTTGCGCACTAATAGTAGATCTAAATGAGAATGAGTGGCTTTTGGATATGGCTTCAGCTCCCGGAGGAAAATCTCTTTTATGGAGTTCTTTGTTGCAAAACAAAGGAAAAATATCGGCAGTTGAAAAGGATAAAAATAGATTTTATATGTTAAAAAGAAATCTTAAAATATGCGGTGCGAAAAATATAAAAACATATCTTAAAGATTCAAGAGCGATAGGCAAAATATGCCCTTTATATTTTGATAAAGTTTTATTAGACGCTCCATGTTCAAGTGAGTCAAAATTTGATCTTAATTTAAAGAACCCGATAAAATATTGGAGTTTAAGAAGAGTTTATAGAAATTCAAAATTGCAAAAAGAGTTAATAATATCAGCTTTTAACAGTCTAAAACCGGGAGGAACGTTAATATATGCAACATGCACATTTTCACCGGAAGAGAACGAAGAGGTTGTTGATTTTTTAATAAACAGTGCTGAGGGGGTTGAGGTTTTAGAGATTAAATCCAAATTTGAAAATTTTACCCCTGGAATTATTGAGTGGGAAGATAAAAAATATAATAAAGAGGTAAAAAAATGTGTAAGAATTTTGCCAAAAGATGGGTTTGATGGATTTTTTATAGCCAAAATAAAGAAAGTTTAGTTATAGGCTAAAATAGTTATGGTTAGTATGAGTAGGATTTATTTAGAACCAAATAATGGTTTTTTTTATTCAACTACTCAACTATTTTAACTAACCGCAAATCTACCTCGCTTCGTTCGCTACGATTTGCTTCAAAGTTCACCAGCTACTCCTATGCTCACCACTAAAATCATCGATTTTAGGGCTCGCATATAGTCGTAGCTTTCGCAAGCGCCGGAAGTAAAGCAGTTTACTTCCTAAAGCTTCGCTTTGCACTTGCTCACTCAACCACTCAACTACTCAACTATTTTTAACTAATTTAATAATTTCTTCGATTATTTCATCAATCTTTTTATTTTCTACGTTGATAATAAAGTCGGCTACCTTTTCATACTCTTTGACTCTTTGGTTATATAGTTTTTTAGCCTCTTTGTATGATTTAAAAAGAGGTCTTTTTTTGATCTTTTTTTTGGCGTTTTTACTTTTTACAATTCTTTCGTATATCCAGTCAAAATCCGCTTTTAAATATACAACAGTTCCAATATCTTTTAGATTTTTTACTTTATAAAAACCTCCTCCTGTGGAGATGATCGTATTTATAACGCTTGTTGTTAACCAGTCGGCGGTTTTTTGCTCTAATTGTCTAAAATATTTTTCCCCATATTTTTCAAAAATTTTTTTTATCTTTTTATTTGTTAAACTCTCTATTAGATCGTCGGTATCTACGGCGTAAAGATCGGTTTTTTTACTCATTGCCCTTGCAAGAGTTCCTTTTCCTACGCCCATAAAACCAATAAGTACTATATTTTTCATAGCCCCTCTTTAGGAAAAATTTTCTATAATGTTATCAAAATTTGGGTTAAAAAATTAAAAGGAAACAGATGAGCTTAAAATTTACCCATCTTCATCTTCATACTGAATACTCTTTGTTAGATGGTGCAAATAAGATAAAAGCTCTTGCAAAAAGATGCAAAGAGCTGGGAATGGATGCCGTTGCTATTACAGATCATGGAAATATGTTTGGAGCTATTGACTTTTATAAGGCTATGAAAGCTGAGGGAATAAAACCAATTATTGGAATAGAGGCATATCTACATAACCAAGATGATTTGGGTGACAAATCTACAAAACAGAGATTTCATATCTGTCTTTTTGCAAAAAATGAAATTGGGTATAAAAATTTAATGTATCTAAGCTCAAAAAGTTATATAGAGGGGTTTTATTATTATCCAAGAATAAATAAAAAACTTTTAAAAGAGTATAGTGAAGGCCTTATATGCACAAGTGCCTGTTTGCAAGGAGAAATAAATTGGCATTTAAATTTAAATAGCGAAAGAAATATAAAATTTGGAGCAAAAGGTTATGAAATAGCAAAAGAGATAGCTTTGGAGTATAAAGAGATATTTGGAGAGGATTTTTATCTTGAATTGATGAGGCATGGAATACATGATCAACAATATATCGATGAACAGGTAATTAAACTATCTTTGGAAACCGGAATAAAAATAATCGCAACAAATGATACCCATTATCTTTTTCAAGAAGATGCACAAGCCCATGAAGCTTTTATGTGTATAGCGATGAATAAATTGTATGATGATCCAGATAGATTAAGACATACCGTTGCCGAATTTTATCTAAAATCTCCGCAAGAGATGGCTGCTTTATATGCAGATATTCCCGAGGCTTTGGAAAATACCCAAGAGATCGTTGAAAAATGCAATCTTGAGTTAGATCTTGGAAATCCTACACCTCCAAATTTTAAATTTACAAAAAATTATGCCCAAAAAGAGGGGATAGAACTTGCTGAAGAAAAAATATATAGCTTTAAAAATGATGAGATTTTATTTGAGTATGAGTGTAAAAAGGGTTTAAAAGAGAGATTAAAAAATATTCCTCAAAATGAGCATCAAAAATATTGGGATAGATTAAATCATGAGATAAAGATAATAAACTCAATGAAATTCCCAGGATATATGCTAATTGTTTGGGATTTTGTTAGAGAAGCTAAAGAAAGAGGTATTCCCGTAGGTCCCGGGAGAGGTTCCGCAGCTGGAAGTTTGGTTGCGTATGCGTTAAAAATAACAGATATAGATCCATTAAAATATAATCTTCTTTTTGAGAGATTTTTAAATCCAGAACGTGTTAGTATGCCAGATATTGATATGGATTTTTGTCAAGATAGAAGAGGGGAAATAATCGATTATGTTGTTCAAAAGTATGGAAGATACAATGTTGCTCAAGTTATAACTTTTGGATCGCTGCTTGCTAAAGGAGTTATAAGAGATGTGGCGAGAGTTTTGGGTATGAGCTATGCTGAAGCTGATAAAATGGCAAAGCTAATACCCGATCAGCTTGGCATAACATTAAAAAAAGCATACGAACAAGAACCAAAGATTAAAGAGTTAATTGAAGAAAACCCCCTTGCCGCG